>SLKL01000407.1 GCA_007134625.1 Saprospiraceae bacterium | reverse complement strand
TATAGAATTTAACCAAGTAACCAGATAAAAATCAAAATCATGAACGAAAAATATTATGCACTAATCTTAAGTTTGGCCATCGCAGGACTTACATTAATGACAGTAAATTTGTTAGCCATTACCTTTGCTGATAATGCTCTTCTCAACAGAATTTTTGTACTGTTTGGAGGCCGACTTCCCTCGGGGGTCATTCAGGGAATCACTTATTTCTTATTCATATACGGAATTTTTGAAATTCTCAACCTCAGGAGGCGAATTCAAAATGAAATGATGGCTTTTGAAATGAACCTTCTCCCTGAATCGGAGCAATTTGTCCTAGGTCCTGAAGATGTCGCAAAACTTAAGCTCAACATGATCGAAATCCAACGGAAGCAAGACTTTCAATTGGTACAGCTGATAAAAAAAGCTTGCACAAAATTCAGATCATCAAATTCCATTAGTGAAACACTTGGGATTCTCACAAGACATTCTGAATTATTGCTGAGAAACAGTGAGAGTGATCAATCTATGATTCGGTATATTGCCTGGGCTATTCCATCCGTCGGTTTTATCGGAACAGTTATAGGAATTGCAGCCTCTTTAAGTCAAGCAGGTGCAGCAGTTACAATGGCCGGTGTCGAACGAGTTACGGAGTTGCTGTACATTGCTTTTGACACTACGCTTGTTGCTTTATTGTTGAGTTTAATTCTGATGTTTATGTATCATAAAGTACAAGCAAAGGTAGAACGGTATCATTCCGGCATGGAAGAGTATGTCATTGAAAATCTTGTGAATAGGATTTATCCTAACCAATAAAATTTCAGCCTACCCTTACCCGGCTTAAAAAGCATCACTTCTGTGGCTCTCTTCCATCGTAAGGGATGATAAACTACCCCTCCTGATCAGGTCCGGGGTAGTTTTTTTTAGAGTGGACACAAAATAAGTAAAAAAGTCAACTTTTACTGATGACTATTTTGATCCCCGCTCTATTAAGTAGTAAATAAACAGGATATGAGACTTTTGATACTTTTAATTCCTATACTTTTTATTCTTGGATGTAATCAGGCTATGGTCAAAATTGACGGCAGACAGGTGATGAGTTCAGAGGACCTGAAATCAATGATTCAAAAGGGGAATTCCATTTTTATTAAAGATGCTGTATTCAAAGAGAATATTCATTTTGAGCAAATTACAAGAGTTCATGTTACCGGGAAAGGAAATGCCATTACTGAAATACCTGTATCCATAGTTTTTGAAAATTGTGTATTCATGGGCAAAATTACAGCTCACAGCAATCTTCAGGAGGGGGTAAAGTTAAGAACCCAATTTACGGGATCACTTAGTTTTGAAGGGTGTTTGTTTGAGAAGCCCGTTAGATTGAACGGAGCTATTTTTAAGTCTCCCGGTTTTTGGAGAAAAAATTTATTCCGGGCAGATGTCGATATCACCGGTGCCTTATTCGACCATCATTTTTCATTTACAGAAAATATGCTCGATGGACAGTTCAGGAGTAACCAAACCAGATTTAGAAGCAGTGCCGACTTTTTTGGCTCGGAATTCAATGGAATTACTTTTTTACAAGGTAGTATATTTTCAGAGGATGCTTTGTTTCTTAATACTACATTCAATGGCAGTCTGGATTTTACGCTAAGTAGAGTTTTTGGCGGCTTATATTTTAATCATTCCAAAATTAACGGAAGAGCCCTTTTCAATGGATCCAAATGGTCCGATAGGGTAGAATTCAATTCCGTGGATTTTAAATCTACAGCTGAATTCAAAAGAGTGGAATTCATTCAAAGACCGGAATTTCACAAGGCAAATTTTAAAAAGACTCCTGATTTTCAGGATGCCTCAATATTAATCAGAAATCAATTTCATTTTTCATAATTAAACTTCAATACAATGAAAAAATTTACCTTAAAACTAATCTTACCGGCTGCATTAATTATTATGCTTTTTTCCATGCAGTCGTGTGAAAAGGATCGCAGTATGACTCAGGACCCACCTGTTAATTTGGAATATAGTCTGGGGTGGAATGCCGACAATGAAAATATTGACAGTATTCCTCAGCAGATTACTTTTTCATTTGGAAATACTAATTTACCATCAGCATATGATCTTACTGATAAATTTCCACCGGTGGGAGATCAGAATCCATATGGAACCTGCATAGCCTGGGCTGTAGGATATGCCGGAAAAACAGCGTTGAATGCCATTTCCAATGATTGGTCACCTGCTGATTTAGCTAATCCTGCCAATCAGACGAGTGCTTTGGATCTCTTTCTTGCTATACCACAAGCTGACAAAGGAACCGATTGTAATGGATCCTATTTTGAGCCTGCTATGAAAGTCCTGAGTGAGAGGGGTGTAGCATCCAAACAAATAGCTCCCTATATTAATCTTGGAAATTGTTCGCAAGCTCCTGATGCTTCATGGACTCAAAGTGCTTCTAATAATAAGATTAGTAATTTTAGAAAGTTAGACCATGATGTTATGACCATTAAAACCAGTATTGCAGATAACATTCCTGTAGTATTTGGTGCCCGTTTAGGAGATAATTTTATGACTTGGAGATCTGAGGATGTCCTTACAGGACACACCGGATTCAATAACGTTGGAATTCATGCTTTTCACGCCATGGCTATCGTTGGATATGATGACAATAAAGGACCTTCAGGAGCTTTTAAAGTCATTAATTCATGGGGAACGAATTGGGGTGCCGATGGCTATATCTGGGTAGATTATAACTTTATGGTAAGCCCGGACTGGGGTTTTGCTTTCTTTGTTATGCAAAATCAATCTGAGGGTATTGACCCTGACAACAATCCCAATCCAACCAACTCGCCTGTAGATTTAATACCCTATGGTGTGGAGGATTATGTAAACTGGGACAGTGGCAATCCGAGAAACAGAATTGTTTATCACGACATTTATAATATTGGTAACCAAACGCTTAGTTCTTCTAATCCGTGGGACTACTACTATATTTATGTCAATGCATTTGATGCGAATGACTGGGGTATTATTTTGCATAATGAAATTACGAATGCATACGGACAAGTTGGACAAATAGGAGATCACCCAAGCGGAGATGCTCCCAATAGCGTTTGGTCCAATATAAGTATTCCTTCTTATTCAAGCGTTGCCAATGAATTGTTCGGTCAAGGTTCTGTGATGTATTGGGAATATACTATGCCGGATATTACGGGCTACTATTACTTTGTCCTTGTTGCTGATCCTAAGCGTAGAGTAAATGATCAAAACAGATATAATAATTTCTATTGGGTTGGTGACAATTTTGGATTTCCATTATTTTTTGTAAGTGGTCAGCAATATGGTGTTCAGCCCGGTAGTCAGGAAAGATTGAGCGCACCTGATCATATCAGAACTCAACCCAAAGAGGACTTTATTTCAGAACCACGAAAATTAAATAATAGCAATTGGAATGCTTATACCAATTCAGAGATAGATCATTTGATTAAAGGATATCTGGAGCATGGTTTGATTTCTACTCATCCTGCATCCAATTCCGTGGCAAAGTTTGGAAACAGAAATAATTCACATACTGATTAACTGGGTTTGAAAGTGCGGCAGAGAGGATAATATAGTTTCTGATCTGCCGACACTTTTTTTAAAAGCGACTAATCCAGTTATATTTTTATTATCTTGTCGCTATATAAATTCAAACCCGGTTATCAGCAAAAACCAAAGTGGGAGTATGCTAAGTTTAAAGAAAAATAAAAGTAAGGTTCGGTATTTACAAGACGAACAAACACTGATTAAAGCGATTGCTGCTAATGAGGAATCTGCCTTTGCGTTTTTGTATGATGAATATTACGCGATTGTTTCAGGATTTATAAAATCGAAGGGAGGGCAAGAAGAGGATGCGCGAGATATTTTTCAGGAGGCCATCCTGAGTGTTTGGCACAATATCAAAAACGAAAGGTATTCTGATAATGGTCAGTTTAAAACATACTTTGTTCAGGTCTGCAAATTTAAGTGGTATGATCAGTTGAAGTCTTCATCGAGGAAAAATACCACTCAACTGAATGAGCAACTCGCTTTTGAAAAAGCAGATGACTCAAATGAAAATGAGGATGAACGATTGGAGAAGTTATTGTTTTGGTACGATCAAATTAAGGAACCTTGTAAAGGACTATTAAAGCTTTTTTATTTCGAAAAAAAGTCATTTGCAGAAATTAGTAAAATCCTTGGTGTTACGCAGGAGTCTGCAAAAAATCAAAAATACCGATGCATTAAAAAAATTAAAGAACTCATTAAAAATTAAGAACATGGAAAATAACAAAAATATGGAGCTCATAAACTCCTACATAAAGGGCGATATGTCATCAGATGAGAGGATCCAATTTGAGAAGAAATTAAAAGGGGATGCCATCCTGAATGAGGAATATCTGGCCGCAAAAAAAATAAAAGATATTATTGAGGCTGGTGCACTAAAGGAAAAACTCAACGATATTCACATGCAGTACAAGTTAAAGCAGAATAACCACAAGCGTTTTTACCTTTGGACAGCAATATCTGTTGCAGCTTCGTTTGTTGTGGTTTTGTCATTCTGGTTTTTGTTTCAGCCTGTCGGTTCATCACCGCAACAGCAGTTAATGGCGTCAATTTATTTCAAGGATCCTGGTTTGCCTACCTTGATGAGTAGCAGCGGCACGCAAAATCAGTTAGACCTCGCAATGGTGGAATACAAAATGGGTAATTATGAGCATTCCTATCAGATACTGAGCGATTTATTAGCTGAAAGTCCAACTAATGATACTGTGCAATACTATATGGCAATAAATCTCTTCGAAATGGATCAATTTGACAGATCAGGTCCCATTCTCGAGAGGCTGCAGCATTCTGAGTCCATTTTTGTCAGTGAAAAATCAGATTGGTTTTATGCTCTGAATTTGATATCGCAAGATAGGGAAGAAGAAGCGGAGAAAATTTTTCAGGGAATCGCAAGTGATCCCGGCCATCTTTATTTTCAAGAGGCCGAAAGGGCATTGCTTTTGATGCAAAGCTTTATGGAGTAAAGCAGGAGTATTTTGATCAATCCTTTAAAGGGCTATTTCTAAATGTTTTCCCTGCAAAGAAAAACAGGATGGCAAAAAATAAAACTGCCAATAGGGAAATCGTCAGAATTAAGGGGAAACCAGATTTTTTTGTTGCTAATTCCACCGGGCTATCTTCCCCGACCAGAATCAATCCTGCCCAGTAAAATGGGGCTTTTAGTTCCGGTGGAGATTTTTTCAGCATATTCAGTTTTGCATTTCTGAGTGCATTGCTTTTGGAATAGCCTGATAGTAATTCCTTATAGAAATTGGTAATAATAGATGATGAAGTTTTTTCATCAATTTTCCACATCGCCATAATGATTCCTGGACAACCTGCATAAGCAAAACCATGGGCAAGAGAAACGATCCCCTCACTTGAGCTTCTTTTGCCCTCACCTGTTTCACATGCCATAAGAACCGCTAAGTCGGCATTAAGCTGGGTGTTGTAAAGGTCATAGATATACAAATAACCATCGACTGAATTGTGATAATTTTCATTATCCTTGGATAATATAAGTCTTGATAAGAGGGGGGATTGGTTATTGATTTCTGCATGCGTACCAAAATGTATTACCCTGTAATCTTGTGCATGGTGGAAAAACTTTTCTCTTGTGGCATGAATTCCAGTGAAGAATCGACCCGAAAAATGGTTCGATAACTCTTTTAGGGATTGCACAGCAAATGGTTGAGGCAATTGAGAAAGATAATTCAAATCTAAAAATAAACTGTCTGATACGCTAATAGCATAATCCTGCTTGTTCACATCACTAAAACCGGGAGCAAAGGCTAAAAAGGCATTTTTAGCAGTTCTTTCGAGTTGTCTGTATTGTATGGCTGTATTTGCTGAAAGTAAATAACTAATGGTGTAGTCATAAATCAGAAAATGTATGGCTTCACCACCTTCGGGGCGTATTAATGCATCAAAATTGATGTTGAAAAAATCTTTATCGGGAATGATTAACAACTGATTACCTGCTAAATATTTTTCCAACGGCTCAAATACAATGCGGAACATTTCTTCCCCCACGGCTCTAAAGCTTCTCAAATCAGGATGATTAAGTCGTAGATGGAATTCATCTACTGAAGCTAAAAATTGAGAAGAGTTAAATCGAAGCAATTCAGTACTATTGTTATTAATGATCAGACAGTAATAAAAGCTATCAGTTTGGGTGAAAATCAGAATATCCAGACCATCGACAACAAATTCCGTTTTGAATTCATCTAAATCAGTTACTGTACCTGAATGACGTAACTCGTAATACTCCGGATGATGCTGACTGATGTAATCCAGAAGTTGGTTATACTCCCATTCCAGTTCAACGACATCCATCCCACTTTCTTCAATAGGTAATCGACCAGTCAGCCAACCATTAAGTTTTCGTTCAGCTTCCACCAAGCTATCAGGAATTCCACTAAAGCTGATTGAACTGAATAAGTTCAGCTGATTCCTTAACATGATTGTTTTATTTTCTTCCGACAAACTAAAAAACCGCCTTAAGTAGGAAGGGTCAGAGCTGAGAGCATACATTTCAAAGGTATTATCCAATGCCAAATTAAAAATATTTTCAAAGGATTCGTAAAAGCTCAATCTCGATTCTTCACCTTCCAGAAAAAGTACTGATTGATTGATCAATGTTATGGCACGGTCTAATAAAGCTGATGCTGATTTTCTACTTGAATACCCATCATCAGTTTCGATTTGAATTTGTGCGAGCAGAAAAAGGATATTTGGACTGATTAAATTGGACGTGATAAGGTAATCTGCCGCTCCTTCCTGAAACTGTTCTTTAAATTCATCGGTTTTTTCCAATGCCATCCGCGCTTCCTCTCGGGCTTCAGTTAATTTTCCTTCATGAAATAAAGTAGTAGCTCTTTGTAAATGAATTTGACTAAATACCAAATCCCATTCATCGCGTGCTAAAGAGAAAAT
>SLKL01000363.1 GCA_007134625.1 Saprospiraceae bacterium | reverse complement strand
TCTACCACCCCGGCTTTCAGCCACCCCTCCTGAGGAGGGGCATTTCTCGGAGACAAAAGATAATCCTAAATTGCCTGCTATTTTCTTTACTATTTTCAGATTGAGATTGGGGGTTCTTCTTGTGGGTTGGATAATGTTTTGATGTTCGTTGAATTCAGAGTAAAGGTGCTGAAAAGTGAAATTTTGAAATGAACCCCTATCCTTGTCTGCCAAATAAAAATTTAGAATGCAATTCAAAATGAAATTGAGGTTATGGTTAAATTTGGTTGGATCTTCATTTGGTGGCAACTGCGCCCCTTTTGCTTGCTTAATATCCTCAGTCCCTTCAAATTCATCAAACCTTTCCTGATTCAAATCTTGCTTTTTAAAAGACTTTACAGTGTCAAAGAACATCTCACCTGTATTCAAGAAGGCCTCCATATACTCTTGTCTGCCAACTTTTATGATCTTATGCACTTCTTTTTCCATATCCATTATACGAGTAATAAGCCTACCTCAATCCGACTTCAAACTCACCTCCATGCCCGATGCTTTAATTGCCGGCCAGATACTCCCCAAAAGGCCAATGATGGATACAGTTATGGCTACAACAACAAAATCGTACCACCTTAGGCTGATGGGATAGGATTCCACTATAAAACCGTGGGGCACCGGAATCAGACCAAAATTGGTTTGAAGAAAATAGAAAAGCAGAGCAAGAATAACGCCGATAATCATGCCGCCGATACCGATCAGCAGTCCGGAAGTAAAGAATACATTTTTGATGAAATTGGAATCTGCGCCCATGGCTTTGAGAATGGAGATATCTCGCTTTTTTTCCAGAACAATCATCCAAAGTGCGCCTACGAGATTGAAGGCTACCAGGATAAGAGTAAGGCTTACGATAGCAAAACTCACCCATTTTTCAATCTGCATAATCCGATAGAATGCTTCATCCTGCTGATATTGATTTCGAATGTGGAAATCATCTCCCCATTTTGTCAACATCTCCCTTTGTATGCGATTGATGCCGCTTTCAGAGTGGGCGGCAATTTCCAGATAACTGACTCCCTCCTCCTCTCCGAGAAGGTCCCTGACAAATTCCATAGGTGCCAGAATATACTCCTGATCCACATCTGAGTGTACCGCAAAAACTCCGACAGGTCGAATCAATCTGGATTTAAAAGGTTGATCAAAAGCAGTGGCTCTGCGGTCGGGCATATAAACTGTAAGGGCAGAAAACTGATCTGCTACGTTGATACCTAGTTTTCTCGCCATCCCTGCTCCTGCAACAGCTCTGTTTGTCCCTTCCTCCCTAAGTACAAATCTGCCCTGAGTAAGAGTAGTCTCCAGAGTAGTTACTTTTTGGTAGTATTCGTCCACCCCTTTGATTATACCGACCTCCAGACGATCGTTGTACTCAAATAAAGACAACTCCTCCAGCGTAAATGAAAAGGCTTTAACATCCGGATGATTTTCCAGAAAACTCACCATATCCTCATCAGGAATAAATGTTTTTCCCACCACAGGACTCACTTTGAGCGGTGGATTAAAATTATTGAAAAAGGACATCAGCAAATCCTGAAACCCATTAAAAACAGACAGTATGATAATCAATGCAGCAGTCCCGACAGATAGACCCACCATTGAAATGCCCGTAATCACATGGATGGCATTGGTGGATTTCTTTCCTATCAGATATCTCTTAGCAAGATGGAACTTTAGCATAATCCATTTTTTGAAAAGACAAAGTTTCTAATATTTTTTGAGAAAAAGTGATTTCCAGTTTAGTTTCTGCAAATTGATTCTATATCGAATAAGCATCTCGTCCTAAAATCCTGTAAAATTTTTTCTTGTTTTTTCTATGGACTACTGAGTATCCGATATCGGTCTGGAACGTGTTTTTTACCTCCGGTTGGTATAGTTGAATCTAAATTTTTTGATCAGTAAATAAAAATACTTCAACCTGCTTTAAGCATTTGTACATTTGTAAGGTTGACAAAACTTTCCACCCTAAACGTTCCCAGTTCAAAAATTACTGCCAAATATGATGTTTAGCTTTAAGTTTCATCAGAGCTTTTTCCTAAAATTCGCTTAATTTTTTGATTGAAGTACTCAAAAGTTATTTTTAAGCTTTAAATTCGGGTTTTGAAAAATTTATTTGATTTAAACTTAAATGTGATATGAAAAACTTTATACCTCTTTTATCGCTATTGCTGATTTTAGGATTTACTCAGGAAAAGCAGGCTCAACATACTGCCGGCATTGGTTTTGAATTGGGAGCCAGGGTAGCCGTTGGTCCTTCGGCATTATGGGAGTCGGGAATTACCGATAGTGACATGCATGATTACAATATTAATATTGGTTATTCTTACGGTCTTTCTTTTAGTGTGAACTTTGACAGATGGAATAACTTGATTCTGGAAACCATGATTGGTAATGGAACTCAAAAATTCGATTTAAAAGAAAGGCTTGGGGCACAGGTAGGAGTAAATACTCTTGAATGGCAAACAACAGACTTGTATTTACTTTATCGCCGTGAGAACAGAGGCGGTTACTTCGAAGTAGGTCCTAAGTTGAGCATTATGAACTCAGTCGATCAATCTGTAACCAATAATCCCGGATTCCAAAGTGAATTTTTTGAAGGGAATCTGGATGATTTTTACGCCAGCAGCTATGCAAGTGCAGTTTTTGGATTTGGTGGTTATTTTGCAGGTAGTAGATCATTTTCACTTGGATTAGGCCTAAGATTTGAATATGCATTAACTAACTTTACCAGTGATAGAGGTACATCTACCGGTTTTGGTTATCCATTACCCTATGATTCCTCTTATGACGTAGGAAACCTAAGAAATATCAATGTCTATGGCACTGTTGAACTTCGTATTCCAATAGGAAGAATTGCAAAAGTAAGATGTGGCGAAAGAGGATTTATTTTCGGAGGATAATAAACCCTTCTTTTTAATCTAATATGAAATAATTAAAGCCCTCAGTTAAATTTTATCTGAGGGTTTTTTTATTCAACAAAATGCTGCTCTTTTTTTTATAAATTTACGTCTAAAATTACTGTCCATGGAAAATTTGCCTGAAAGGGGGTCTGTCAACTGGCATACGTTGAGTCCGGAAAAGTCAATAGAATTGCTCGAAAGCGATCCAAAAAACGGTCTGAGCACCGAGCTTGTCACGCAGCGCTTAGAAGCTTATGGCAAAAATAAACTGCCGGAGGATAGAGGAACTCACTCACTAATCAGGTTTTTCAAACAATTTCACAACATACTGATTTACGTCCTGATTGCTGCCGCAGTAGTCACTGCTTTTCTCGGACACTGGATTGATACTTTTGTTATTCTCGCTGTAGTCATATTGAATGCTATTGTTGGTTATATTCAGGAAGGTAAGGCTGAGAAAGCTATTGAACAACTTCAAAAAATGCTGTCGCCAACAGCAAATGTAATCCGGAATGGGCGCAGAGAAGAAATACCCGCGGAGGACCTTGTACCCGGAGATGTAATCTTACTGAAATCGGGTGATCGGGTGCCTGCTGATCTCAGAATTATTGACGCCAATAATCTCCGGATCGAGGAGGCTATGCTTACCGGAGAATCCAATGCTGCTGAGAAAAACATATCTGTTGTTGATGAAAAGGCTGTTCTGGGAGACAGAACAAATTTAGCTTTTTCCGGTACAATGGTTACCTATGGGAGAGGAACAGCTGTGGTGGTGGAAACCGGTTTAAAAACTGAGTTGGGCAAAATCCGGGATATGATATCAGGTGTTCAGAAAATCACAACTCCTCTGTTGAGAAAAATGGATGATTTTGCGGTCAAACTCTCAATAGTAATTATTGGTATGGCTGCTCTGATTTTGCTTTTTGGATGGCAGGTGACTGATCAGAACATGGCTGAATTGTTAATGTCAGTAATTGCATTGGCGGTAGCGGCTATTCCTGAAGGATTGCCTGCTATTATGACCATTACATTGGCTATAGGTGTCAGTAAAATGGCGAATAGAAATGCCATCATCAGAAAACTCCCGGCTGTGGAGACTCTGGGGTCTGTCTCTGTCATTTGTACGGATAAAACAGGGACGCTCACCAGAAATGAGATGATGGTAACACAAATCTATCTCAAGGACGAAAAACTAAATGTAAGCGGTGAAGGCTATGCCCCCGATGGTGAGATAACTAATCAAAATGATGAGAAGGTTGACACAGATAATCATCAAAACCTGCAGCATCTTTTAACCGCTGCATTTTACTGTAATGATGCGGAGGTCAATCAGGATGAAGACGATGAATGGATTCTCAATGGCGAACCTACTGAAGGTGCATTATTTGCTTTGGGTAAAAAGGCGGGATTGGAAAGATCGACGGGCAAACGACTGCAGACCTTTCCATTTGAAAGTGAGAACAAGTATATGTCGGTGCTTCATGAATTTGAGGGGGGTGATAAAAAAATTCTGGTTAAAGGCGCCAGCGAAAGAATTATGGAGTTCAGTAATCTAAATTCTGAAGAAAAGGAAGAATGGAAGTCCAGAATTAAAGAATTGGCATCCAATGGATTAAGAGTTATGGCATTCGGTTCAAAGGAGACCGATAAAAATGAAAAACTGACTAAAGACCTCATTGAAACAGGCTTGGATTTTCATGGGATTGTAGGTATTATAGATCCCCCAAGGTCAGAGGCTATTAAATCAATAGAAGAATGTAAAAATGCAGGTATTGTCATTAAAATGATTACCGGCGATCACGCATTGACTGCCTCCGCCATTGGAAAAAAGATAGGTATAGACAATAGTGAAAATGTAATCACCGGAGGAGAACTCAATCAGCTTCAGACAGATGAAGAATGGGAGGAAAAAGCTGAAAAATACTGCATATTTGCAAGGACCAATCCCGAGCATAAACTCAAATTAGTTGAGGCATTGCAAAGAAGAGGGAATGTAGTAGCCATGACAGGGGATGGTGTAAATGACGCACCCGCCCTGAAAAGAGCAGACGTGGGAATAGCCATGGGAATAAAAGGCACAGAGGTAACAAAAAATGCTGCCAAAATGGTATTGGCAGACGATAATTTCCAATCCATTGCCAGTGCAGTCGAAGAGGGGAGAACCATTTACAATAATCTCAGGAAAGCTATACTCTTTATTTTGCCCACCAATGGAGCACAGGCACTTATGGTAATCAGTTCCATTTTAATCGGATTTTCCCTGCCTATCACGCCTGTTCAAGTGCTATGGGTAAATATGGTTACCGCAGTGACCCTGGCTTTGGCACTTGCCTTTGAGCCACATGAGAAAAAGGTAATGAAAGTGCCTCCCCGACCTCAAGGTGAAGCTATTGTCGGCAAATATTTCCTATGGAGGATATTTTTTGTTTCTGTATTGGTTTCAGGCTTTGCCATCTTCTTTTTCTTCCAATTCCAAAACTCATATGAAATTGAATTTGCAAGAACCATGGCACTAAATACCTTGGTGGCAGGTCAGGTATTTTATTTAATCAACAGCAGATATCTGTATGACTCCTGCTTATCCTTTAAGGGAATTTTTGGCAACTCAAAAGTTATCTATGCCGCCTTGGTACTGCTGCTTTTACAATTGAGTCTGACCTATCTGCCCTTTATGCAGGCTTGGTTTGATACTCAACCACTGAACTTTGAGCACTGGGCTTATCTTTCCATTGCCGGTTTTGCTGTCTTTTTATTAGTTGAATTGGAGAAAGCTATTTACAGAAAGTTTTTTTATAAAACACGGGTGATTGAGGAGTAAGTTTTCGACCTTTCCACTAAAGTAAAGCGCCAAAGGTGCGTAATAATCTAAAGTCGATACACAACACCCAAAAAAAATTAAGTTTCAAAGAGGAGTATCTCGATATTCTGGAAAATTATGATATAGACTACGATGAACAGTATCTTTGGGATTGATTTATTTCGCACCTTTGGTGCTTAATTTAACTGCCATTGCCAGCATAGCCCTGCAGGCTATGTTAATTATTACCGCACCTTTGGTGCTCAAACACCCCCTTTAAAACCGGTTTAACTAAATTTCTTCAAAAAGAATTAAAGCACTAAGGGTTCTAACACCTGAAGCAAAGTCTAGTAATAGTTCAAATAGCACCAAAGGTGCGCCATAATTAACCTATGGTGTAGCTATAGGTGTAAGTGAAGGCAACTTCATCAACTATTATTAAACTACAAAACCCATCACTGCGTTAATCTGTAAAAATAATTCTGAACAATGGGAAAACTACTCATCATACTTGGTATTATTTTAATAGCTTTCGGGCTGGGCTGGCATTACGGTCTTAAGCTGCCGTCATGGGTTGGTCGACTTCCAGGTGATATCCATATTGAAAGAGAAAATTTCAGCTTCTATTTTCCACTTACGACCAGTATTCTCGTCAGTATTTTGCTGATGTTTATTCTTTTCATTTTTCGGACTTTGGGGAAGTGATAGCTTCAGTATTACTTACAAGTCCCATGGTGTAGAAAATACAACTGCTTAAGAATTTGATAATTTAAAGTTAGTTGATTTCAGTGAACTGTAATCCAAATTGGATAATTTTAAACAGATAGGAATTACCTGTCTTCTAAAAACACGGAATGAAATGTAGAGGGTTGACGGGACGAGATACAAAGGTCAAGGTTTTTATCAAATAGAAGGGTTTTAAATTTATATTCGTATCTCGTACCTTGTATCTCGTATCTTTTACTTTCCAATTAGGTGTTCTGGGGACAAGCCCTTTACTTTGAACTTACCCTTCCAAAGCCATCTTTTTTTCCATAAACCAACCATTAGTAAGTCTTTCTTTGCCATTTGTAGAAAAAAACCTTTTGACAAATTGATATGGATTAATTTTGTCATTATTTGAATCACTTTAACAATGGTGTTATGAAAAATCAGCTTACACTCCTACTGGGATTTTTAATTTTCCCTTTCTGTTTATCAGCTCAGGATTTTGACAAGGAAAAAATGGATCAGCTTTTTGATTTACTTGAAGAAAGTGATAGAGCAATGTTGAC
>SLKL01000097.1 GCA_007134625.1 Saprospiraceae bacterium | reverse complement strand
AACTTTATAATTGAAAGAAGAATGAGTGAAATGAGTAATGAAATCACACAACATAATGACTATAAAAATTGGGCAGAATTTATTACCACAAAAATCAAACTTGCTCAAACTAAAACAGCCTTTAGGGTCAATTCCGAAATGCTTACGCTTTATTGGGAAATTGGAAATTCTATTCTTGAAAAGCAAAACGAAAATGGTTGGGCAGTAAAGTAATTGACCTTTTGGCAAGCGATTTGGCTAAGAATTTTCCCGACAATTCAGGTTTTTCTGTGCGTAACCTCAAATATATGCGAGCTTTTGCCAAAGCCTACCCCCAATTTCCAATTGTGCAAGTGCCGCTTGCACATTCTAAAAACAAATTTGTGCAAGTCCCACTTGCACAAATTACTTGGTATCATCACATCAGTTTGTTATCCAAAGTAAAAGACACAACAAAAAGGGCTTATTATATTACTGAATCCGCTAAAAATGAATGGAGTAGAGATGTAATGCTTTTACATATTCAAAGTAAACTGTACGAACGTGAGGGAAAAGCATTGAACAATTTTGAACACACTTTGCCCGATTACCAAAGCGACTTAGCAAAAAGTGTTTTGAAAGACCGTTATAATTTTGATTTTCTAATGCTTTCACGTAAAGCAAAAGAAATGGAAATTGAAAATCTATTGACACAAAAAATTGCTGACTTTCTTTTGGATTTAGGCAGAGGTTTTGCGTTTGTAGGTAGACAATACAAAGTTGAAGTGGACGAAACTGACTACAAAATTGACTTGCTATTTTATCACACAATTTTACACGCTTATGTCGTAATTGAATTAAAAGCAGGTGAGTTTTTGCCAGAATACGTCTCAAAACTCAATTTTTATATTAGTGCTATTGACGATAAATTGAAAACACCAGCAGATGAACCAACCATCGGACTTTTGTTGTGTGCTTCAAAAAGTAAGGTGAAAGTAGAATACGCAATGCGCGGAATGTCAAAACCTTTGGGTGTTGCTTCTTATGAGTTGGAAAAATTAGTGAAAGAAAACATTGAGAAACTGGACAAATCGGACAGCGAAAAACAACAAAAATAAAAACCTTCAAGTACAACATGACCTAAGCTAAGACATGGATTTTCTATAGCCAAGTCAGGACATAATATTTGCTTCGTAGGACAGGAAAGCTGTGAACCCACATAACGAACGTGTAGGTTTGATGTTCGATCCTTTCTAACCCGTGCCCGATTATTATCGCGAAGCACAATTT
Source organism: Saprospiraceae bacterium (assembly GCA_007134625.1). Taxonomy (GTDB): domain Bacteria; phylum Bacteroidota; class Bacteroidia; order Chitinophagales; family Saprospiraceae; genus PWJY01. Next base: position 5,773 of record SLKL01000097.1, on the reverse strand, counting down.
GGATTATTCCTCTTCCCTAACTACCTTTACTCACACTTATTCACATTTCTAAAAACATGGAAACAACCACTGAATTCATCCTCAATGAGGAGTTGGTAAAAACGGCTGAACCTAAGGTACTTACCTTATTGGATTTTATCCGGTACAGAGCCAACTTGCGAGGAACAAAAATAGGGTGTCGTGAGGGCGATTGCGGAGCCTGCACAGTACTCATCGGAAGAAGAATGGGCGATGAAGTCTTTTACGAAAGTGCCACTTCCTGTCTTACTCCTCTGGGGAATGTACACGGAAAGCATGTAGTCACCGTAGAAGGTCTCAATATGGACAAACTCAACAGGGTTCAACAGGCTATGGTTGATTTTTCAGGTACTCAGTGTGGAATTTGCACCCCCGGTTTTGTGGTTTCACTCTGTGGTTATGTATTAAACCCTCAAAAAGAGCTTTACCGCTCAGCAAAAGACGCTGTTGATGGCAATATTTGCAGATGTACAGGCTATAAATCTATAGAGCGGGCGGCAGAGAGAATAGATATTGAATTGGCAAATTGCAGTGACGGACCTCGCTTGAAGCAACTGATCAAAAACGGATTTATACCCAACTATTTTGAAGAAATAGCAAAGCGATTGAAGGAAATAGAACCGCAGCAAGCACCAACGAATGGAGCAAAACCTGTTGGAGGAGGCACAGATGTGTACGTACAGAAACACGACAAGCTTCAAACCATGGATATTGCACTTTTGGCAATGGATGAAAATAAAAACAGAGTACACCCTCAAAACGGTCAGCTGATTATTGACAAGACTGCAACTGCCACGGATCTGATGAAATCCCCCGATCTAATCAATACCATTCCGGCTTGGTACGATTATATGAAATTGATCTCTTCGCATCCCATAAGAAACATTGGAACCATAGCCGGTAATCTGGTAAACGCTTCTCCAATAGGTGATTTTACCATTATTCTTCTCGCTCTTGGTGCAGGACTGGAGATAGAAAACCTCGAGGGCAATCTTCGCAGACTACCGCTAAAAGAATTTTATTTTGATTATAAGCAAACAGACCTTAAACAGGACGAAATCATCAGCCGTATATTTATTCCCATTCCAAAGGCTGAAAAATTTCACTTCGAGAAAGTATGTAAAAGACAATATCTAGATATTGCAAGTGTAAACACCGCGATAAAAATAAGCGTGGAGGCAGATGTGATTGTTGATATCAATTTATCCATTGGTGGAGTTAGTGCTGTGCCACTTTATTTAAAAGAAACTTCAGCATTTCTTTTGGGCAAAAATCTCAACTACAACAATATCGTTACAGCAGAATCGGTAATGCAAAAAGAAATCAGTCCCATCGGCGATGCCCGAGGAAGTGCTGATTACAAGAGACTTTTGGCAAAACGGCTGTTCTTCGCCCATTTCATTCACCTTTTTCCCGAAATCATCAAAATGAAAGAACTAGTATGATAAATATTGACAGCCTTAGGCGAGACATTAATTTGTTGTTTATCGAAAATGAAATTGAATATCGATTAACGATTAACGAACAGCGATTTTTGAAGTGATAAATGCCAGACTGAAAGAATAACAATCGATTGATTTCGATATTTGTAAAAAGTGTTGAAACTGCACAAAAGAATATGACACGATGAACAATCAACAATTCAATAAAAAATCTGAAATCGCCTTGTCTAATCGACGAGACAAGATTAAACGGTGCTTGTTCCCAACTCTGTTGGCGAATTCCTTGCCTGTCTCGGAACAGAATGTAACGAGATTCTTAAATCAATTTCTCTTGGAAGTGCTGATTATAAGCGACTTTTTTTTTCAAAAACCATCAAAATGAAAGAATTGGTATAATAAATATTGATGCACAAAACCACGTAACCGGCAGGTCTATTTATCTCGATGATATTCAAGAGATTCATGGGACTCTTTTTGCTTTGCCGTTTTATTCTCCGGTGGCTCATGGAATTTTAAAAGATGTGGATATTAGTCAGGCATCGAAGATGGATGGGATAGAGGCCATTTTTCTACACAGCGACATTCCCGGTGCGAATCAAATTGGTGGAATTGTACCGGATGAACCGCTATTTGCAGAGGATGAACTGCATTTTCGTGGGCAGCCCATCGGCTTAATTGTAGGAAAATCTGAATTGTTGTGCCGGCTTGCAAGAGAAAAAATAGAACTGCAGTATGATGAATTGCCTGTAATTACCGATCCCAGAGAAGCTGCTCAAAAAGGACACCTCATCGTACCTCCAAGGACCTTTGAGATGGGTAATCCTGATCAAATCTGGAGTGAATGCGCTTATGTTTTTGAAGGCAAAGCGGATGTAAATGGACAGGAGCACCTTTATATTGAATCTCAGGGAGCATATGCCTGGCCCAAGGAGGATGGATGCATCTTTGTGGCCTCTTCTACTCAAGGTCCGACTGCTGTTCAGAAAACAGTAGCCTTGGTTTTGGATATACCGATGCACAAAGTAGAGGTCAACGTACAGCGATTAGGTGGTGGTTTTGGCGGCAAGGAAGATCAGGCGACTGCCTGGGCTGTGATGGTTGCATTGGCCGCTTTCAGCTTGGGAAGACCGGTAAAATTTTCTATGCATCGAATGGATGATATGTTGATGACAGGGAAGCGACATCCATATTCTTCTGACTACAAGATCGGACTTTCAAAAGACCTTAAAATATTGGCATACGAGGCCACCCACTACCAGAATGCCGGAGCTGCTGCTGACCTTTCGCCTGCAGTTTTGGAGCGTACCTTGTTTCACTCCACCAATGCCTACTTTGTACCCAATGTACGAGCAACAGCTCTTAGCTGCAAAACCAATCTCCCACCCAATACGGCTTTTAGGGGTTTTGGCGGCCCGCAGGGAAAATTTATTATCGAGTGCGCCATCGCCCATGCAGCTGAGAAAATCGATGTTTCTCCAGATACCATACAACGGAAGAATCTGCTCTCTGAAGGAGACATAATGTCTTATGGTCAAAAGATGGAGGGAGTTCTGGCCACACCGACCTGGGAAGAATGCGAGAAACTATACGGAATCGAAGAAATGAAAACTGAGATAGCGGATTTTAATCAATCGAGTTTCAGATTCAAAAAAGGTCTGGCAGTTCAGCCCATTTGCTTCGGTATATCATTTACCAATACCATGATGAATCATGCGCGGGCTCTCGTTCATGTTTATCACGATGGCAGTGTTGTGGTCAGTACCGGAGCTGTCGAAATGGGACAGGGTGTCAACACTAAATTGCTACAAGTAGCGTGTGAGACCTTTGGTATCAGCCCTGATAGAGTTAAAATTGAATCTACTAACACCCTTCGGATAGCCAATACTTCACCGACGGCTGCAAGCGCGGGAGCCGATCTGAACGGAAAAGCACTTCAAATGGCCTGCAATTGCGTGTTGGATCGTTTGAAAAAAGTAGCAGAAGACGCCCTTGGGACAGATAATATCTCCATACGCGACAACAAAATTTTCTCCGGCGATAAAGAGACTCCCATGAGCTGGAATGAGCTGGTGCAACTGGCTTTTAGCAAAAGAGTCAGTTTGAGTGAACACGCGCATTATGCAACACCGATCATTCACTACGATAAAAGCAAAGAAAAAGGGCATCCGTTTGCCTATCACGTTTACGGGACTGCTGTAATATGCGTGACGGTGGACTGTCTCAAAGGAACCTATCATTTTGACAGTGTGAAATTGGTGCACGACGGCGGAAAAAGTATGAATCTCCCTGTGGACAATGGACAGATAGAGGGTGGTTTGGTACAGGGTATAGGCTGGATGACAATGGAGGAACTGCTCTACGATAAAAAGGGGCGTTTGATGTCCAATGCACTATCCACCTACAAGGTGCCTGATATTTATAGTGTTCCGAAAGAAATCCTTATTGCTCATTTCGATAGTGATGGACACGAATTGGCGATAAAAAAGTCAAAAGCAGTTGGCGAACCTCCGTTAATGTATGGATTGGGTGCTTATTTTGCCATCCGCAATGCAGTTAAGGCTTTCAATCCCGCAGCGAACTTGGAATTTAATGCGCCTTACACTCCCGAAAAGGTGCTTATGGATCTCTGTAAAAAGCAAGTTTCGACCACTTTCCAGGATATACAAGTTGAGGATGCAGGGATTTCTTAAGCAGAGTCTTACTGGAGGGATCATCTACCTCACCGGAGATACCATTGCTGCACTTTTGGTAGGGGAATTCAGCCTGATACGTTGTCTTGGTATTCTGATCATCGGTAGTACACTTTACGCCTGGGAAATTCAGACCTATTTTAAATGGATTGAACGGAAAATCAGCAAGATGAGCAAGAAAAAGAGGATGTTTGCCAACACCACTCTTGCATTAATTTACTTCAACCCCATTTGGATTGCCCGGCATCTGGTGCTCATTTATTTATTCAGTGGAAAGGCAGGAGATATCTCTACCGCCCTTTTGTATTCTGCACTCATCGCTTTTTTGATTAATATTCCACTTTCTATTTTTGCTAACTTTGTAATACAAAACAAGATCAGTCTCAAGTTCAGATTTTGGGCAAGTGCAACCTTTTCAGGACTGATGGCGATCTACTATTCAATGAGCAGTGTATGGTTCTAAAATTTTATAAAAAGGCGACGAAACTACTCGAGAAGGATGAGACCGCTGTGCTAATGGTAGTGACGACACACGATGGAAGCAGTCCGGGTAGGCAGGGTTTTCATATGCTGATTACTCTGAATGATATGACAGGAACAATCGGAGGGGGTATTATGGAGCACAAACTGGTGGAACTCGCCCGTTCATTACTTGAAAAAGGACCGTTTAAACCCTTTATAAAAGTGCAAAAACACAGTACGGAGGAAGGTCATAACCGATCGGGCATGATCTGTTCCGGAGCGCAGACCATCGCTTTTTACTATCTGGACAAAAAGGATTGGAGCTGGATGGAATCACTACCTTCTTCGCAAGGTAATCATCTCCAATATTCAGAAAGCGGCGTCGATATTTTCCCGGGAAAAGTTCTACACCCTCAATTTACTAAGCAATCAGAATCCATCTGGAACTTCCAAATGCCCCTGCAGCTGCAAAACGAAGTTTATGTAATTGGAGCGGGTCATGTGGGTCTTGCCGTTTCACAAGTATTGTCTTTACTGGATTTCAATATCCACCTTTTGGATAACCGCCCCGGTCTGAATACCATGGAGGAAAACACCTTTGCGCATTCCAAAAAGGTAGTTGATTACTCTAACATTGAAGAGCACATTCCGGAGGGTGAAAATGTTTTTGTAGTCATCATTTCTTTTGGTTATCGCACTGACAAGCAGATCATCCGGCAACTGCTGGGGAGAAATTATCACTATCTTGGCATGATGGGCAGTAAAAAGAAAATTGAAACCCTTTGGCGGGAATTATTGGAGGAAGGTTTTAAGCAGGAGGAGCTCGAAAGAGTAGTAGCACCAATTGGCATTGATATAAAAAGCGAAACCACTCACGAGATCGCGATTAGTATTGCAGCCCAGTTAATAGAATGGAAGAATCGGGGCGTGGGGTAGAGGGATTTGAAATTAGGAAGATTGAGTTATTTGAAACAAAAAGCTCACATTCACCTTTTCAGACATAGAACTATCACTTATTCAGATGTCTGATGATTTAGCTCAATACCTCATAAGCATCGATTGGCCTCCTCTTGTTTTTTAAACTTAGTTTTCCTACATGTTTGCAGGTGAAGGACTCCTTAACCTTTTCGTAGCAGCTGTCGTTTATCAGGATTTGGCTTT
>SLKL01000046.1 GCA_007134625.1 Saprospiraceae bacterium | reverse complement strand
TATTCATCAGGGCTACGCGGTTTAGTTCCGGTAAAATGGGGATCCCTACTCTACTAAAAGGGCTTGCGGTATTTCTGATAACAGTGACTCCTGTAATATACTTTCAGGCTAACACAGATGCCGGCGATATACTGAAAAAATCAATTCAAGTCTTACCTGTTTTTGCTCTTTTTTTGGTTATTATAGCCATGACCTTTTACAAAAATAGCTACAGAATAAGAAAATGGCTGGATAAATAGACCCTCAACTAGTGTTTATGCGTTTATTTCCTACTTTTGCATGAATTTTTATTTAAGATTATGAAAGAAAAAGATCAAGTTGCAAACATTGTATCTGCCCTATATCGCAATCGCAAACGTTTAATTTATCTCGGTTTAATAGCATTCGTGATTTCAGCAGCAATTACGCTATTGATGCCTAATTACTATCAGGCGACTACAGTTTTTTACCCTACAAGTGAGGACCTGATTAAACCGGAAAAACTATTTGGCGGTGCACAAACGGACCTCAGATTCTATGGTACAGATGCAGAAATGGACAGATTAATTGCCATGGCTCAATCACCTGAATTATATGACTATCTCATTGAAGAATTTGATCTTACAGAGCGCTATGGAATTAGTAAAGATTCAAGGCAATGGCGAACAAGAGTAAGAAATCAATTAGATAAAAACCTGACCATCAGAAAAACAAGATTTGACGGCATTGAACTCTCTATTGAGGATACCGACCCTGAAATTGCTGCTCATATGGCAAATAGTGCCCGTCAGAGACTAGCATCGATCGCAGAAAGGGTACTTAAATCAGCTCAGAGAAGCATGATTGAAACCCTGGAAGAAACAGTAGCAGAAAAAGAGCTTATGGTCTCAGTATTAAGAGATAGCTTAATCAGAACCAGACAATATTATGGCATCTACAATATCGATGCTCAATCCGAACATTTCGCAGGCCTGATTTCTCAACTGGAAACTGATCTGGAAAAAGAGAGAGTGAAATTTGATATTCTTTCAGCTAATCCAAGAATATCGCGGGATACACTTACTTTTATCGAAGCTAACCTGAGAGGGATGGAACAACAATACCGTTTTTTGACTGAAAGCGGAGATGAAGAGGAGCTCTCAGGATTGAGGCGAATGAATGTGGGTATGCCATTGATTCAAATGCTTCAGTCCCAACATTACAGGGAATACACTCAATTGGATTATGATAGAATGCGACTTAAAAACTTAAGGGCCGCATACCGTGCACCTTTCAAAGCTGTATTTGTGATTCAGGAGGCTTATCCACCAGACCGCAAGGTAAGACCAAAGCGATCCTTGATAGTTCTGGCAAGTGTATTTTTTGTGGTATTCTTTGGTGCATTGGGTATTGTAGCCGCGGAATCTATCGATAAAGACGCCATTAAAAAAATCACATCCTCGTGAATTCTTTTGCTAATAATTGGTTAGGATCAGATTTTAAGGAAAGGGGCCTTATCCTTTATTGGGTGGTTGTGGTTTTTTCAGTGACTACAGCTATAATTTCGGAATCTATCATCCCACTTTTAGTGCCGGCAATTCTCCTTTTTTTAGCATTCTCCCTGCATAATCTGGATAAGATTTTCCTGTTATTATTCTTTTTGATTCCCTTTTCCAATGAATTTCAGGTAACTGATTCTCTAGACACAGATATGCCATCAGAACCATTAATGTGGTTTTTGTTTGTGATCTATTTGTTTGCATTATTTCAGAATAAGGCATTGCGATCGGGAGCTATTTACACCCATCCGCTAACTTTTCTGATTTTCCTGCATTTGGGCTGGATATTTTTTTCCTTTTTCTTTGCAGTAAATCAAGTGATTGCCATGAAGTTTTTCCTGGCAAAATGCTGGTATGTAGGGGTTTTTTACTTTTTGGCGTATTACATGATAGATAAAAAAGCTACGCTTAATAAAATTTTAAGCCTCACTTTTTCGGCCCTACTTATCACTGCTATAATCATCTTTATCAGACATGGAATTGAAGGTGGTTTTACCTTTCGCTCAATAAACAGCGTAGTGGGTCCTTTTTATAGAAACAAGGTAGCTTACTCCTCACTAATAGCTTTACTTTTGCCATTGATTTGGTATTTGTGGACAGAGAGTGAAAAGTACAGTGGCAGGCGTAAATTTATTTTTGTCAGTATCCTCTTTTTACTTGTTGCATTGTATTTCGGCTATACCAGGGCTGCCATGATTTCCCTTTTTGCTGCAGTTTTTACTCCGCTATTATTCCGATTGAGATTGACTAAACTGGCACTAATAGCTGCAGTATTAAGTATTGGTGGGCTGAGTTATTATATGTTCTCAGGTGAAAAGTATCTCGAATATGCTCCTAATTATGAGACCACCGTAATGCATTATCAATATGGAAATTTACTTGAGGCAACTTATCAGTTTGAGGATATTTCGACCATGGAGCGGTTTTATCGCTGGATAGCCGGCTACTATATGGTGGTGGAAAAACCGGTCACAGGATTTGGGCCTAATAATTTCTACGAAACCTATAAAACATTCACCGTTCGATCCTACCAGACTTATGTAAGTGACAATCCGGAGCAATCGGGTATTCACAATTACTATTTGATGATGCTGATTGAGCAGGGCATACCGGGCTTTCTCATCTTCTTTACAATTTGTGTTGTTTTTCTGATTAGAGCAGAAAACCTCTACCACCGTTTACCGAGGAGTTCTGAAAAAAATCTACTAATTGGTATTTCTGCATCCATGATCATCATACTGCTTTTGCAATTGATGAACGACCAAATCGAGGTTGACAAAGTGGGTAGCTTCTTCTGGTTGTGGATGGCGGTATTGATTAAATTAGAAAATGATTGGAAAAGAAAAAAAGACTTGACCGCGATTTAAAGCGTCTGTAATTCTACCATTTTTTTAAAATCCTCTGATGACTCCAATAATTCCTCGTAAGTTCCCATCGCATCTATTCTACCCTCCTTTAATAAAACAACCTGATCAGCAGTTTTAATGGTTGACAACCTGTGAGCAATAATTATCATGGTGTAATTACCTTTTAATTGTTCTATCTCAAATCGGATATCCTTTTCAGTCTCGGAATCAAGTGATGAAGTGGCTTCATCTAAAATTAGAATATCTGCCTTTTTGTATAATTCACGTGCAATAGTAATACGTTGTCTTTGACCTCCGCTCAATGAAAATCCATTGGTACCCAAAACAGTATTCTCCTTATCACTCAATTGGTCAACAAAATCAGCAATCTGAGCTTGTTCCAGAGACTGCCTGAATCGTTCTTTATTTTTTTCATTAGGTTCATCCCAAAAAGTAATATTTTCGAAAATAGTAGCATTAAAAATCACCGGCTCCTGAGTAATGTAACCTATCTTTTTTTGATAAGAATGGATATCAAGCCTTCTCACATCAATATCATCAACAGTTAATTTTCCTGATACCGGATAGATAAGGCCGCATAAAAGGTTAACTAATGTTGTTTTTCCGGCTCCACTTTCTCCTACAATTGCAATTACCTTGCCCTTTTTGATACTCAAGTCAACCTCTTTAATCACGTAAAGATCATCTAAATAAGAAAATCCTACTCTCTTGAATTCAATCCTTTCTTTCAGAGCTGTAAACGCAACTTCTCCGTTGGATTCTTTTCCTTCGGTTAATTCGCGATTAAATGCTATCATATTTTCAACTGATCCTGAATGAGAAAGTAAACGGTTCCAAAAATTCTGGGCTCCCATTACTGAAGCTATAGCACGATAAAAAAAGAAAATACTCAAAAACACCATAGAAATACTACCTCCTAAAAGATTAACTTGAATCAATATTATTACCACTATGATAATCGCTGTAAGAGGCTCAATAATACTATCAAAAAATGCTAAAATAATACCGGTCTTTTTATTGGTATCCTCAAGCTCCCTTACCTGCTTTTTTAGCTTTTGAGCAAAGGTTTTTATCAATCCGGTTGCTTTAAGGTATTTATAATGTAAGACCTTTTGAATAATTAATCCCTGAAATTTATGGTTTTGGGTAGTAATCTGACGGGACAGATTTTTACTTTTTTTATAAAGTCTTCCAAATATTAAGTTTATTATAAAAGCTGCAAACAAAACTAAAGTAGCAAATTGCAAGTGAGCTAAAAAGGCTAAAACTACATAAACAAACATCAAGGCTATTGCGTGTAAAAGTTTCAGGTAAATATTGAAAGCACGCACTACTGCATGAGCCTCACCACTTAATGTATTTTGAATCCTACCTGAATCAGATGCTACAAATAAACTGTAACGAAAGATACTCAAACCATTAATAATTTCGTCTCTTATTTTTCTTGTAAAGAGTTGAATAGCCAAAACACTTTTAATGGATTTAAAATAATTGATTAAACCTTTCAAAATAAAAAAGACAACCATAACTATTAGAACAGTATTAAGAGTCAACCTAACTCCTACGCCTTGAATAAAGTCTATTAAAAAAGAAAGTTTGCCCATATATTCAGAAGCCTCTGAAGTGCTTTGATTACCTGCTAATTCAATAAGCGGTATAAACATTGCTATGCCAAAACCATCTAGAACTCCCATAATAAAGCCCAGAATAATCAGTATATAAATTCTGTAACCCACATACTTATAGAAGTAGGAGAAAAAATCAAAAAATTCACTGATGACCTTTAATTTCATTATCAGTTTTCTAAAAAAATTATAACCTCAAATAATCATTGGGTTGAGGCAAAACACCCTTTACATCAAAAATTACCTGATCTTTATTAAAGGTAAAATCCATTTCCTTAAAAATGTCATGCGCAACTGCGACCACAATTCCCTGATAATCACTAAAATTTATTTTAGAAGTATCCTGTCCAATTTCAATCCCATAATCTTTGGCGGTCATGTGCATATCAGCCACCGGATCAACGACATCTACTTCTAATGAATGTGCTTTTAATTCCTGATAAATATGAAAAACGCCGGTATTCCTTACATCCGGACAATTTTCCTTAAAAGTAAAACCCAAAATCAGGACTTTGCCCTTTCTTAAATCAAGGTCTTTTTTGAGCATTTCCTTTATCAATTCGGTCGCGACAAAAGTGCCCATGCTGTCATTGATGCGTCTTCCTGCCAGAATAATTTCGGGATGATAGCCCTCTTCCTGAGCCTTGTGAGCAAGATAATAGGGATCTACTCCTATACAATGACCACCAACCAAACCGGGCCGAAAAGGCAGAAAATTCCATTTTGTAGAAGCTGCCTCCAATACTTCGGCAGTATCAATTTCCAACAGTCTGAAAATTTTTGCCAATTCATTTACAAACGCCACATTGATGTCCCGCTGTGCATTTTCAATCACCTTAGCAGCTTCAGCTACCCTAATGGAGGATGCTTTAAAAGTACCGGCCTCAACCACCGACGAGTAAAGCTTGTCCACCACAGCTGCACATTCCGGGGTAGATCCGCTTGTTACTTTTACTATACTTTTAAATGTTCTGTGACGATCGCCGGGGTTGATGCGTTCAGGGGAATAGCCCACAAAAAAGTCGTGATTGTATTTCAATCCGGACTCCTCCTCCAGGATGGGAACCCCTACTTCCTCCGTTAGCCCGGGATAAACAGTTGATTCAAAAATCACCAAATCTCCCCTCTTTAGGATGTTCCCTACATCTTTCGAAGCATTGACAAGGGGTGTTAAATCAGGTCGCTTATATTCGTCAACCGGGGTTGGAACCGTAATAATGAAGACAGAACACTCTTTCAAATCATTAATATCACCAGTCAAATTAAGACCGTAAGGCTTTTTCGCCAAAACTGAAATATCCCGCTCAAGGACTTCACGAAGGATAAGATTTTCTACCTCATTGTGTACAACCTCAGGATCAATAATCTTACTCAAACGATGTGGATTGTTATCCAAACCTATGGTTCTGTATTTCTCACCAAAAGCTACTGCTAGTGGAAGTCCTACGTACCCCAAGCCTATGACCCCAATGGTGATATCCTCATTTATTTCAAGCTTCATATTTTCGCTATTAGACCACAAAATAAGGTAAATTATTTGTAACTATTTAATAGTTGACCCTGAAAGGGTCATACATTAATAACCACGGGTACATCCCGTGGTTATTAATCTGAAAATCTCACAAATTTTGGCGGGATTTTTGCAATAGAAAAGCAAAAATCGTGACAAAATTTATGCGATATCTAAGGTCGTAAATAGTTACAATTATTTTAACTAACCCCTCCTTTGCAACTGCAAATCATAAAGGAAATAAAAGTTTAGAAAAGATAACCCACCCCCACATCCACATGCCAATTCCTTCCCGGTGCAGACTGATAGAATCTGCCACCGAATGCATTCAGGTCATTACCCAGGCTGTAGTCGAGGTCGGTAAGGTTTTCTATCCCAAATCCTGCCTTGATTTTCCATTGATCACCCACTTGGTGATTCCAATCGATTTTAGTACCGAATACATGCCTCGCTTCCTGAAAAACAATGTTGCGGTCATCCAACGGAAGTCGGTCGGAGTGCAGATGATAAAACTGCCATTGAAATCCTCCGGAAAATTGAATACTTAGTCTGTTGCTCAATTTATGCGGCGCTACCCCTGTCAATTGATTACCGGAAATATCTTCCTCCCCTCGCGCTGATTCTCTAAAATAGAAAAAATGCCCGGTATAAGCATGTCTAAGTTCAATTTCTCTGAGAAAACCAAAATCTGAGTTGTAGGGTCTCCAGTCCACTTCTAACTCAATGCCATATTGATCGGTAGCTCCGGAATTTCTGAATAAGACAACTCCATCGGGATTGGTAAAGGTAGAAATGGTCTGATCCAGATTGAAATAAAAAACGGATAGATCAGCTTGAAAAATATTGTTCCTATCCCGGAATCGATAGCCTGCCTCATAATTCCATCCTCTTTCTGCCTCTAAATCGAAATTGACACTTCCTTCATTAGTTCTGAATTCATCCAAGGTGGGTGGTGAAAAACCTGCGCTAAAAAGACCATAAATCACTGAATGGTCACCCAATTCTTTGCTAAAACCTATTCTTGGAACC
>SLKL01000036.1 GCA_007134625.1 Saprospiraceae bacterium | reverse complement strand
CTGCAATGGGGAATTTAGATTGGTTTGAAGTACTATATAAGAAGCAGGTTTCCCATGATGATGGTGCAGTATTTTCCTCCTACTTTATAGTAGAAAGTCCCAAATTTTTCCGACTTATATACAATGATGAAATATCCGGCAACAGTACCGTTAGTGAGTTTTTGCTGGCAGCTAATGGTTTTTCGGAAAGAAAAAATGTAATGAATACCGAGCACCAGGATGTAAAACTCCGGTTTAGGAATGCCTATCAAATTTCAGCAAGTGAAATAATTGTCCCCAGTGAAAGTAGCTCAAGACTTAGGTTGCTAAGGATAAAATATTGAGTGGACTCTTTGCCCTTGAGACGCATTTCTATTCGTGGATTGACAACTGTTTGACTTACTGAATGTTAAAAATTATAGGTTTTAATAACACAAAGTAGAAATTCTTTTTTCCAATTTTTATTTTTTAGATAACTTTGCACTTGTGGTGCAGCTTAGAAAGTTTGAAATCAGCTTGTATCTTTATTTATTAAATCATTCTTAAAATAAACAAATGGCATATACGGAAAGTAACATGTTGGCTCTAGGTGTTGAAGCACCGGATTTTATCCTTCCCGATACAGTAAGTGGAAAAGATTTACACCTAAGAGACATAACCGGCGATATGGCTACTGTAGTTATGTTCCTCTGTAACCATTGTCCTTTTGTCAAACATATCAATCCCAAATTAGCAGAGATAGCAGCAAATTATAAAGAAAAGGGTATCGGCTTTATTGGTATCAGTTCTAACGATGTGGAAAATTATCCCGATGATAGTCCTGAAAAAATGAAGGAAGTAGCCCAAAAAGAAGGATACAGCTTCCCTTATCTTTACGATGAATCTCAGGCCGTAGCAAGAGCCTACCACGCTGCATGTACCCCCGAATTTTACATCTTTGACCGCGATCTTCGCCTTGTTTACAGGGGGCAGATGGATGACTCGAGGCCTGGAAATGATATTCCTGTAACAGGATCAGATTTAACAGATGCACTTGATGCCCTTCTTCAGGGTGAATATGTAAGCGAAAACCAAAAACCCGGCGGTGGCTGCAATATTAAGTGGAAAAAATCTATGAACCCTGGTTAGTTGCTGGCTTTGGGCTTGTTTGCTAAACTAACAAGAAGTTCAGTAATCCGTGATTATTGACTTGTGCAAAGATTACAAATCTAGTTCAAAAATTGCCCAAAGCTATTTGCTAAGGACCAGACGTCATATGCGAGACCCCATGTTCAAGAAGCCATAAACAAAAAAAGCCCATTGCATTGCAAAGGGCTTTTTCATATTTCTGTAGCGTGGGGGAGACTTGAACTCCCGACCTCAGGATTATGAATCCTGCGCTCTAACCAGCTGAGCTACCACGCCGAATTGGGACTGCAAAGATAAATCATTTTCCCGATTGGTGAATTAAATGATTTAAAAAACAGTCTAAATTTTTATTCTGACTTCAGTAAATCTTCATCGACGAGGATTCTGCCACAGTTTTCGCAGACAACTACTCTTTTGGCCAAACCTACTTCAATTTGAAGTTGAGGTGGAACCATATTGTAGCATCCACCGCAAGCATCTCTTTTTATGGTTACTACGGCAAGACCATTACGGTAGCTCTTCCTGATTTTATCATATGCCTTGAGTAAGCGTTCATCAATTTGCTTCCTCGCTTTCTCTGTTTCTTTTAAAAGTTTGGCCTCCTCTTTCTCAGTTTTCTTGATGATTTGCTCGAGCTCTTTTTTCTTTTCGTCCAGGTTCTTATTGCGTTGCTTTACTTTAGCTTCTGCTTCGTCCAGAACTTCTTTTCTCTTCTCAATTTCCTGATTGGCCTCTCTGATTCTCTTTTCAGATAATTGAATTTCCAATTTCTGGTATTCAATTTCTTTATTCAGCGCATCAAATTCACGATTGTTTTTCACCTCCTTCAATTGCACCATGTATCTTTCAATCAGTGCATTAGAATCAGCAATATTACCATTGTGCTTTGAGATCTGATCCTCAAAATCCTCGATTGCACCATTGAGTTTACCAATTCGGGTTTGCAAACCCTCAACCTCATCCTCAAGGTCACTTACTTCTATAGGAAGTTCACCTTTGAGAACGTGTAATTGATCTATCTCTGAGTCAATTAGCTGGAGTTGATAAAGGTTTTTCAACCTGTCACCGACGCTGATTTCTTTTTTTGTAGCTGCCATATTAAAAATATTTTACGGGATTCGTATCCACTTGGGTATAATGGAGCGCAAAGGTACTAAAATTATCCTTTACAATGTCAATAATTAATTCAATAGTATATTGTTCACTTTCAAAATGTCCGATGTCCGCAACCAGTATTTTTTTATCTGCCTCAAAAAAGTCGTGGTATTTAAAATCACCGGTTACAAATGCATCTGCACCCGCCCTAATGGCAACGGGCAATAGAAAGGATCCGGAACCTCCGCAAACAGCTACTTTTAGTACTGATTTTTCCAGTAGTTCAGTGTGGCGAACGATTGTTGTTTTAAACTCTTTTTTCAGCAAAGTCAGAAAGTTTTTCTCTGGTACCGGTAATTCCAATTCACCTATTAGACCGGCACCCAGTTCCGGATGAGGGTCATTAATTTCATTAAACGATGCCTTTATTCCAAAGCTTTTCAATACATAATTGAGTTGACCTTTTTGATGAGCTGCTATTTCGCCCGAAATCTCAACTATCGATTTACTATCAGTACCATTTGTTGCTTCCAAATGCCTGTAGTTTAGAGGCTGAATACTTTCAATAGCACCCAAGACCTCCTTTTTAAGTAAAAGTGGACATTTAATGCAGAAACTCAATACACTTTTGGAGGGCATGAGAATTCTTGTGTTTACGAGTCCCAGTTTTTCTGCGATTTTAGCATTTACCCCGTTCCGCAGGACATTGTCCAGATTGGTATGAATAGCATAAATAGCAATATCGTGCTTAATAGCTTTTATTACAACTCTGCCTATCCAGTGATTTGGATCAATTTTTTTTAAACCTTTAAAAATTAACGGGTGGTGAGCAATGATCAGGTTGCAACCCAATTGTATAGCTTCATCAACAATAGCTTCTGTTGAATCAAGACATACCAAAACACCCTTGACATCAGCGTTTTTATCACCGACTAAAAGTCCCGAATTGTCATATGATTCCTGATATTGTGGAGGTGCGATGTTTTCTAAAACACTTATTACTTCTTTAATCTGTGTCATTTCTCTAAATAATTGGACTAAAATAGTTTACAAAAATAGCAAATTATCTCTTTATTCTTCTCGGTCTGAAATTTTCGAGTCAAAATATAAAGAGATGTTTTCCCATGACTTTGCCAGAAAAATCAAAAGCATCATTTGTCGATTATTTTCCCAAAATCTAATAAATTTGAGGAATCAAATAAAACCATTCCTTATGAGGTCTTTTGCCGAACTTTTAAGCTGTCTTTTTTTCTTGATTATAGTTCTGTCATCCTGTAATGCGCCTACTTTTCGAATATTTGAAAAACCGGTGATTTTTGATGAGGAAAGGGAGCGTCTTTCTGTTGAGTATTTACAAAAAAGGCATGGGATAGAAGCTGAGGATTCAAGTATTGATCCAAGAATGATAGTCGTACATTGGACTGAAATATCAACATTAGAGGATACCTGGGATTTTTTTAATTCACCATATCTCGACGCCAGACCTGATATTTTGGAGGCAAGTGCTTTAAACGTTTCTGCTCATTTTTTGGTGGATAGGGATGGAACGATATTCAGATTATTACCGGATACGACCTTTGCAAGACACACTATTGGACTCAATTACATGGCTATTGGAATAGAAAATATCGGAGGCTCAAACGCACCATTAACGAGGGCTCAACTCATGGCCAACGAGCAATTGATCAGATATCTGTATGAAAGACATTCGATTGAGTGGGTGATAGGTCATCATGAATACTATGCTTTCCGGGACAGTAATCTCTGGATGGAAACAGATCCCGACTATTTGACGTATAAAATAGATCCCGGTGATCGTTTTATGAAAAGGCTTCGAAAAAGATTGGCTGACTTAAATCCCCGTTACCTGCCTTGATGTAGGATCATAGATTTTTATAATATAAAGTCATCATTCCTATGTGCCTATAATGTGTCTGAAAAAAAGTTATAGGAGAGTATATGGTATTCTAAAGGCCGGATATCATGAGTTTTTGCCGAATTTTTATTAAAAAAGTTAACAGAAATTTAAAAAAAGCCACATTGAGCAACCGAATAAATATGAATGCTCTATATTAGAGCAAATCTTAACCATTCAGAATATGAAGCATTTTTTCCTTTTCATTATTTTCTTTGCCGGAATTAGTTTTAATCTACTCCTTGGGCAACAACAAATAGCCGAAATTCCCGGCTTATTAGAATACATTGAAGATCGCGCTGAAGAGTGGTCCTTAAATATTGAGGACTTCTCAGAAATGGGCATAAGTGATGACTACATCAGTAGTCACTCAGGTGCCAGACATCTTTACCTTGTGCAGCAGCATAGGGGAATTGATGTGTATAATGCCTTAAAGACTGTGACTTTCAGACCTGATGGGGAAATTTTGACGGCCTTCACCAGGTTTATTCCGGATATGGAAGAAAAGATAGTAGGGGAGAGCCCCGCTCTTGAACCGGAAGCTGCGATCCTCAATGCCTTTGGCAACGTTGGAATTGAAGCTAGTCTGACAGATATTACACCCATTGCTTCCAGATCTGACGAATTAATTTTTTCTTCGGAAAAATTCTCTTCAACCGAAATTCCTGTTCGACTTGTATATATGCCAAGGGAGGACGGAACTCTGGAGCTGGCTTGGGATCTTTCTTTTGAACCAAATGATCAGATCGATTACTGGAGTGTAAGAGTAAGTGCATTGACAGGAGAAATTCTGGACCAAATCAGCTGGACAGTAAAGTGTAACCTAAGTGCAATACCACAACACAGACACGATCACCGCTGTTTTCATTCCCACTCCCATTCTGTAAGGGGTGGAAATGAGGATGGAGTTGCTGCAACTCAGCCATTTTTTGGTGCTAAAAGATTGGGTATGGTCAATGAACAAAGTGCCTACAGAGTAGTGCCCTTTCCTTTTGAAAGCCCCATACACGGTGATTTTGAATTGGTAGAAAACCCTTATGACGAAGAGTTTTCACCCTTAGGTTGGCACAGCGTATCAACTGATGGCAGCACTGACTTTACTCATACACGAGGAAACAATACCATCACTTTTGTAGATAGAGTGGGAAATAGTAGCCCTGACTTTTTAGTTGATGGTGGTTCAGGCCTGACCTTTGATTTTCCTTTTGATCAGGATTTGGAACCTGAGGATTATCAGGAGGCTGCGGTAACCAATCTTTTTTACTGGAATAACATACTTCACGACTTCAGTTATGCTTATGGTTTCGATGAAGCGAGCGGTAATTTTCAGCAGGTCAACCTAAGTGGTTCAGGGGCAGGTAACGATCCTGTTAGGGCCATAGCTCAATCAGCTGCCAATACCGGTCAAAGTATCAATAATGCAACCTTTTCAACCCCCCCCGACGGCAGCCCTGGAACGATGAGAATGTTTGTGTGGACATCAAATAGTGCTGCTGGAAGCTTATTAAATGTTGAGGAACCCATACAAATTGCAGGTCAATATGAAACAGGAACAGCTGATTTTGGTGCTGCTATTACACTCGATCCCATTATTGGTAAAGCCCATTTAGTAGATGATGGGGTAGGTGTGGTTACTGATGGTTGTCAACCTATTCAGAATATTGATGAAATTGCTGGTAATATTGCTATTATTGATCGTGGTATTTGTGAATTTGGTGTGAAAGTTTTGAATGCGGAAGAGGCAGGTGCTATAGCAGTTATCATTTGTAACAACAGAGCAGGGGGTATTGTAAACATGGCTCCCGGGGCTGTAGGTGATCAGGTGACCATACCTTCTATCTTCATCTCGCAGGAAGATTGTAATATCATCAGGCAATATGCCGGAGAAGACCTGAAGGTACGCTTACAACTGGAGGACATCCCTGGACCTGCTGAATACGATGCATCCTTTGACAATGGTATTATTGCTCACGAATTTGCACATGGAGTCTCCATTAGATTTACGGGAGGACCCTCTAATTCAGGTTGTCTCGTCAATGCCAATAACGGAAGTAGGTCAGATGGTCAGCAAATGGGTGAGGGTTGGAGTGATTACTTCAGTTTGATTACAGGGATTCGCGAAGGAGATACCAAGAATACCAATCGCGGAGTCGGAAACTACGTTATCCGCGCCGGGACAGATGCAAGAGGTATCAGGTCATACCCTTACAACTACAATATGAGTGCTAACCCGGTTACTTTTTACGACTCCTATGATGCTTCGGTTCCACATGGTGTAGGCCACGTTTGGGGTTCTATGATATGGGATTTATTCTGGGATATGGTGGATGAACACGGTTTTGATCCTGATTTTTACAGAGGCAACGGTGGAAACAATATGGCTATCCAATTAGTCATGGACGGTATGAAACTACAACCCTGTAATCCCGGGTTTGTGGATGGAAGAGATGCCATACTTGCGGCGGATCAGCTGTTGTATGATGGACAAAATCAGTGTCTGATCTGGAATTCATTTGCAAGAAGAGGTCTGGGTTGGGGTGCTGAACAAGGTAATCCTTTAAGAGTCAGAGATGCAAAAGAATCTTATGATGTGCCACCTAGCTGCTTACCAACCGTAAAAATTGCTAAAGAAATGACGCCGCTAATCGAAGCCGGTGATGTAATTGATATAGAGCTTAGAGTAAATCAACACAGATCACCTCTGGAAACCAATCTGGAAATAAGAGACAGAATTCCAACAGGAGCATCTGTATTTGTTTCCTCTCTTCCTGATGGTGCAGTTGTTGATGGTGATGAAATAGTAATTATCATTGATGAATTAGAATTTGATGAGGAGGTGATATTCAATTATCAATTGAATTCAGACCCAACTATGATTTCTAGTTTGCAATTAATCGAAGACAATGAGGAGGACGCTATTTTTAGGTGGTTGCAAGGTTCTACTGTTGGTTCT
>SLKL01000200.1 GCA_007134625.1 Saprospiraceae bacterium | reverse complement strand
TCAGGAAAACCCATTAACAGAAAGATAATTGAAGCTTTTTTTGACCTCAATGGAATGAGGATAAAAGGTGATCCAAGGGAAGGGACAGATAAAGAAACCGCTAAATTAAAAACCGCTAAACTAAAACGGTCGGATTATTTGTCCATACCGGAATGGTTGGATGAACTTGGATATCTGGAATTGGGTGAAGATTGGACGAAAGAAATAGATGCCATGAATACTCAGGCTGATATGGCGCTTAGATGCAATACCTTGAAAGTCGATCGAAACACCCTAAAAAAGCGGCTTTCGGAGGAGGGTGTCACCACTACCCCACTGAATGACTATAAAACTGCTCTGATTGTCGATCAAAAACAAAACATTTTCAAAACCAAAAGCTTTCAGAAAGGGCTCTTTGATGTTCAGGATCCTTCATCACAAAAAGTAGCTGAGTACCTCGACCCCAAACCGGGAATGCGGGTAATTGACGCCTGTGCAGGCATGGGCGGAAAAAGTTTACACCTCGCTTGCCTGATGAAGAATAGGGGCAAAGTCCTCTCTATGGACAATGCAGAATGGAAACTTGCTGAAATAAAAAAGAGAGCAAAAAGAGCGGGAGCGAATATTGTTGAAACCCGATTCATTAAAGGCACTAAAACAATAAAAAGACTTAAGCATTCAGCTGATCGCCTTTTGTTGGATGTTCCTTGTTCCGGTCTTGGAGTTTTACGTCGCAATCCAGACATCAAATGGTCACTCCAGCCAGAGAATTTGGAGGAAATGAAAACAACTCAGGCATATATTCTGAATTTCTATTCTCAGATGGTAAAACCTGGTGGGATCATGACTTACTCAAGCTGCAGCATTCTGCCCTCAGAAAATGAACAACAAGTCAGTGCATTTTTAGAATCGGAGCGAGGACGGGACTTTGAATTAACAGAGTGTACTAACCTCAGACCATCTCAAACCGGTTTTGATGGATTTTTTATTGCTTGTTTTAGGAGGAAAAGTGGTAATTGATTTTTGTTGTGAGGTGTTTTTCGGAACGACTTTGGAGTGGAAAGGTGGAAAGTTGAAAAGTTGAAAGGTTGAAAAGTGGAAAGGTGGAAAAGTTTAACCAATGGAAAATTGAAAAGTGACCCTTCGGCGCCGCTCAGGGCAAGTAATTGAAAAGGAGCTTTCGAAAAAACACGTAATGAAGGGGATTAACGAGAAAGTTAGAAGTGGGAAGTAAACGTATATCATTAGACCACAGCGGAAAGATTTGAAGCACCACTAACCCAAAGATATCAAATTTTTAGATCATTGCCGTAGACGCTACATATCGGTAAAGAAATACTGTAACAAGTCTCCAAAGTACCGTAGGCACTTAATATCGATGAGGAAAGTTTGTTGTGATGGCAGAAGGGGGATATTAGAATATTAAATTTGACTAATAAATTGCTATGGGTACTTAAAAATGAAAGCCGAAGCCTAAGTTGGGGAAATTCCTTAATGTTATCCTTCATGTATCTTAATTCCTTAATGGTTCAAAAAAAATTGTGGTATTAAGGGTAGTTAAGGCATTTAGGTTAATTGAGTTTTAGCCCTTAATTTTTTTTGAATCTTATTTACTTAATGTTTCTATCCTTTTACTAAACTTCTTTTCCCTACTCCGTTGATCATCTTTGAATTGCAGCATTTCACCATGCCTCAGACTCTTCTTTTAAAACTTCCAATGCAATAGATTCTCCGTGATCAATTTGGGCATCAGCCTTTTTAAGGTCGGAAAGGAAATCTGACTTTGTTTTAGGTTGTACCCAAGGTGGTGGGGCTATGGCATCCATTTCCTCTTTGAAGTTTTCAGCTTTTTGTTGTTCAAAATATTCTTGAGTTATTGAATGTAACACGCGCAAAAAGCGATCATCCATTTGATCAATATGGCGATGTAAAACTTCTCTGATTTCGGAAGAGCTCATAATATATTTGAGGTTAGAAGTATTCTAAAAACACAAATGTAACGATAATCCTAAAAATAAAGTTTCAATACTATCGGGAAGAAAAGGATGGTCGGATTTCCAATACTTGTAAGGACTAAGAGAAAACAAGGAAGTTAAAAATAATGATGGGTAGGTTGGTGACGTTTATCAAATGAAACCGACTATATGAAATCATCCAAAATGGGAATAAAAAACAACCTCAATTTATATCCTAAAATCCAAAAATAGAATAGCTTGGTCAAATTGGTTTAAAAATCACCTTTTCAATTCCAGTAGTTTTTTTACTAAGATTTTCCATAAAAAATTCATGAGCACCTTCTATTGCTGAACCACAATCGAGATAGTATATAAGTTTATTGGACTCCCTTTTTTCAATTCCTAACTCATGAAAAATACCTCGATGGTCAGGAGCGCCTCCAATAACTTCCTCATGATTGTTCCAAAGATTCCAACTTTCTAAAAGAATAGAATCGATTTCTTTCTCATCTGCGATATCAGAAAGATAAATTTCCATGTAGCCTTCATGAGAAAAGTGAAAACCCTCTATAAACACCTCGAATGTAGTATTGAGATCCAATCTTGTTAGCTTTGGCTTATCCTCTATGCCGGGATATCTTTCTTTCCATGGATTGTTTTCATCGATATAGGTCAATTTAATTTCAAGATCATCAGGAAGATTTGACGCATAAGGCACATAATAATCATTCTTTGTCCTTGACCACCAACTGATAACGCAGTCGATATACATTTGACCAAACGTTAGTTCAGCTTTCAAATTTGTGATTTTGACTCCGTTTTTATTTTCAAAATATTTCAAATAATATTCCTTGGGTATAGGCTCTACAAACAACCATAACCTTTCCCAATTCATTGAACGTTGAAAATAGTCCTCGAATTGCGGTTTTAATTGTCGATCAAATTCAGCTAAAATACAAGAGGAAAACACAGGAGAAGAATTTAAGTATTTTAACCATTTTGGTACTTTTTTGCAGCTGTCCATTGTATCAAGGTTGTTAAGAAAAAAATCATCTTGGGGAGCTTTTCGAATGTAATCGATATCAAAATTAGAGGAAAAGTTTGCTTCCAAAAAGTGAAGTACTTTTTCAGGTTTTTCTGGGTCGGGATGAATATTCCCACATCCGGTGACAAGCAACAGGGCAACCACTGTTGACAATCTCAGGACTGTAAAGCCCCTACATCTACCGATAATATCTACCAAAATTCTCACTTAACTGATTTGTATTCATTTCATCTGTTCTGCCAACAGGATAAAACACTTTCGTCAAAGATAGCAATATTCAATAATTTTGAGTCGATGGTAATAAACCAAGATAGATTTTTCATTATATCGAAAATAACTAAAGTACGTGATCTGAGGACATGACAAAAATTAATATTGATTTACAAAGCATTGAAAAATAGCTAGTTAAAAATAGTACTATTAATAAATGAAACTAAATTTTAAGATATACCAATAAGCTAATCCCTGAAATCAGCGCAAAAAATCAGCCTTGCCTAAGGCTGGGTAAATTCCAATCTGCTGGAAACATATGGAAGCAGGGATTTTATTTCTTAAAGTTTATCAAGCCAAAGGCATGACAGAGATATCTTAACAAATGTCGCAATAACACCCATCTTTGTGAATCCTCTGTGCTCTCCGTGCCCTCCGTGGTTTTTACTTTTTTACTCCATAATCAAAACAGGTCGCACCATAAGCACCTCTCCCCTATCATCCTTCATCACCACTTGAATCCATCCACCTGTAAATGACTGCTCCGATATACGTATTTCCTCATCTCCTGACGTAAGAATCTGTCTGATCAATTGCCCGCTTGTAGTGTACAACTCGATTTTATTGACTTTTTGCGCAGCATATGCACCAAGACTGATTTCAAAATCCCCACGATTGGGGTTGGGGTAAATATCAATCTGGAATTCTTCACTTAGCTCTTGAGTAGAGGTAGGTCCAAAAATCAGCACCGTAAGTTCAAACTCTTCAGTACATCCATTGTCGTCTATTAACGTAATCCTTATCACTCCCTCCAACACCTCTCCGGCAGGAACATCAATCCATCTAATCAAAATATCTACCGGGGAGAAAGAATACATCTCAGCATTTTCAACCTCTACCTCGAGAGTAAAATCACCTATATTATCAGGGATAAAATTATAGACAACAAACTCACCACCATCTACTTCAATCAATCCGCTGATTTCAGGTACAGGAACAGCTTCTGGTTCTTCCAAGACGAAAGTTTCTTCCCAAACACAAGAAAATCCATCGGTTACAGTCAGGCTGTATTCACCGCCCGGAATACCAGTAAGTTCGGCAGTTCTATTTACTGGATTACCATAAACCTCCACCATATCCCATCGCGATGTACCACCACCGTAGTCGCGATCCAGACGCGCCGACTCATATTGCCCCGTTTCCGGATCAAAATCGGAGACTATCCTGAATGCCACATTTGGATTATCGTTTAATTCTTTCACCTCAGACAAATCTGCTCCCCTTCTGTTGTACCAGGTATTTCCGGTTCCAGTCAATTGAGGTTCTACCCGAAAAACAGCAGCCTCCGTCCACTCCACAGAATCCGCTGTCCAATCAGTAGTATAATAAAGCACCCAGGTATTGGCAGCAGTATTGCTTAATCTTTGATCAAATAAAAATTCAATATTTTCATAGCCTTCGGTTGATACATTAAACTGCACCCCGGCAGTTCGCGGACTCATCCCCTGAGCAGGATAGCCGGTAGTCTGCCAGGCATCATTATCATCTGCCGGATCAGAGGAACCATTACCGCTTGTTCCACTTTCTGGATTATTTACTCCTCCTATCAGGACAGCTTCGCCCTCACCCTCTGTGGTTTCAGGAGAGTCAGCAGGTACCTTCCCATTAAAATCCCAAAGAACGAATCGCTCAAACTCACCGGATCCAGCTCCCGTACTCCATTCATAACTTATGGGAGCAGAACCACCGGAAATATGTGCCTTTATACTTCCGTCCTCATCCCCTGTACATGTAGGCATAATGGATTCCCATTCGATAGCTATCTGCTCAGAAAAACCAATTTCAAAAGAATCTATGTTTGTACATCCCTGCCCATCACTTAGTTCGTAAGAGTAGATACCAGGGGCAAATTGCCAAATTACATCAGCTGCGGGAGAAAGTGTATCTTCTTCCACTACCCAATTTAGCGGAGGTATTCCATTAAAATCTTCAACTATAAGACCACCCACAGCAGAACTATCAAAGCAAGCTGCAAAAGTATTGAGGGATATTGAAGGTCTGAAATCGTTCTGATCATAATTCTCCAATGCCTCACTGCTTGTAGAAATCACAATATGTCCAACTCGCAATTGATCCCTTGCTCCGCTGTCATCATCCAGTCTTTCGCCGGTGTAATAATATCTCCACAATAATTGCACATAAGGTGCATCCATGGCCTCTTCGGGCAAGGCTACAGGACCAATTATTTCGCTGTGTCCTGCATCTTCTGAACGAATGTATTCAACCGGATTCCCATCAGCATCTAATATGTCAGTAAACTCTCCTTCATCTCCTATTCGATATTGGAGGCGCAGATGATACACTCTGGAGTTAGGCGTAACAGTTCCTCCTTCCCATTTTATATACAGTTCTTCCACATCTAAGGTAGAAACCCCCAGAATAGCACCACCAAGTCTCCGCCCCGGGTAACCAGGATTACCATCACGATTACCAGTATTGATAAAAGAAAAACCTTCTTCTCCCAGTCCATTGATACGGGTTCTGTTATCCAGAAAGTAAACGCCCTCCGTAAAACCTTCAACCCCTGCATCAAGCCCCGGGTCCTCTTCGTCCATATAGACAAAAGCCATGTTTTCAGGGAAAGTACCCACTTCTGCGTCCTCGGACCAATAATCAAAAATATATGCACATTCATCTACCACCCAGGGTTCAGGAAAAGACTCAAAAGTACTGTCCACACTGAAATGCGCCATTATATTCGTATTGGACTCAAAAGCCATCTGAAGGTTCTGATCAAAAATAGTATCACCAGCTATGGTCCAATAATCGAATTGATATCCGGGATTGGGATCGGCAGATAAATCTACAGGAATATTGTGAAAATAAATTCCTGTCCAGGGGTAAGGTAAATCTGTAGTTAGTCCTTTTACCTCTGAGTCAATCGTTAAAGAATTAATGACCACTTTACCAAAATCCTGATCGTTTACATCCAGAGTTATATCGATATTGCTATTTATTTGAAAATAGGATCGAATGTGGTTACGGACTCTGTTCGGACGTTGTTGCGCAAAATTGCGCATACTATTAACCTGTGAATTCCAAGCATTTATGGAACTTGGTCTCCTCCATCTGTGGATATGCTCTTCCATTACATCTGCTATTACATTCCTGTTCCTATCGACATATGACCTGACCCTATCCTCTTGAAATGTAGTATTCAAGTGATCCGCCATTCTATTGATAAATTGATGACTGAAGTCTTCATTCTGTAAAAGTGAGCGAATGACAAATGTAGCCCAGGCACCTCTGTCATTCCCTGTAGGTGATGTCATCCAGTTCATCATATTTACACTTAGACTATTAGAATACCCTAAACAGCGATCTAGATCATAAACCAACCAACGCCATCTGCCATCGTGACCATAAGGTGCATCGGGTGTGTAATCAACTCTTTTTCTCCAATAATCAATATTGTTGTGAGGCCAATCTGTATTTCCACAGTAGCACTGTAAAGAATAATAATCCATGAAATTTTCAAGATCCATCATCGTGGCCAATTGCTCAAGATTCTCATTTGAACTCAAGTCATTGGCTTCTATAAAATCTATCATTGCTTGGTAATGGAGGGAATCACCTTCTTTTACCACCATATTGCGTGTGAGAATATCAATTTCATCCTCTTCTAAACCAAACTTCCTACTCAGGTAATGCTTGTCCTGCCTTTCCCGTATGTGGTGAATACCCCAAAATTCACCATTTATAAATGCTACGGCAGATCTAAAGCGCTGACCCTCCATACCTACATGTTCCCAGACATCCTGAATAGTACCGTCTCTGAACATGGAAAAATTCCAATCATTACCTGAATGCCTTAGAATGAGTCGTTTGT
>SLKL01000292.1 GCA_007134625.1 Saprospiraceae bacterium | reverse complement strand
TGCCGTAGCCGTCACCCCTCGGGCATCCACCTTGAATCACAAAGTTGGGGACTACTCTGTGGATATTTTTTCCGTTATAATAACCATCTAAAATCAGGCTTACTAAGTTAGTGACCGTTGCCGGATTGGATTCTTTTGGTAAAGCTACCAAGACTTCACCGCCACTCAATTGAATAGCTATTCTGACAGTGTCGGGCAACCTCAGATAAAGCTCCCAGTCAATGGGTTTACTCAAATGAACCGGTAGCAACTCGCCCTGCTCTTCGTACAGTTCATTCATCAGAATAACAAGCTGATTGTAAACCTGAATTTCAGAGGGAACGGAAAGCCCCTCCAGGATTTCTTCAAAAAATGCTTTATCCTGAAACTGATTGGCGAGTAATTGTTGGTTTCTTCTAATGATATCCGAAGCTACAATGATTTTTCCGGCATCTTCGGAAAGTAGTGCATCCCGTAGGCTGTCTGAAATCTTTCTCAATACGACCCCTCGATTAAAATTAGTAGCCGGCTTTTGTCTTGAGACATTAAGCAGGTTTTCAAGGTGAAGTAATGTATTGGTTGATAAATAAGCATCATCAGCGGTACTGAGTTGCTGAAGAATATAGTCCAAATTAATAGGATCATGACTTAAGGCAAAAATCCATGCTTCCCTTTCAAAAGGATTTTCACTTTGCTCATAAAGCCTTTTTAGCCGGTTGTTTACATTGGCTGCAGAGACTGCATAGTAAAAGGGCATGTTTTTTAATGATGCTGCCAAAACCCTGGATTTAGCGCGATAGTCTAAAGTGGAAATATTATCCTGTTCCTGAAAAAAAGATGCATTGTGTTCATCCAGATTCCGGATTAATGCCGCTCCTGCAGTCAGGCTTACAGATGGGTGAGGGTCAAAAACAGCATTCATCAAGACATCATTGAGGTTACCGGGTCTCATCAGCTCAAGACCCCGAAGGGCGTTGACACGGACCCTATAATCGGTGTCTTCGATTGACATTTTGGAGAGCAGTTGGCGAACCCGCTCTGATTTTGCTTTAGGAGCTGCTAAAGCCATAGCCATTCTGATATAGGGATCGCGATCCGTCTCCATCAATCGTCCGATGCTGTAAGCATAAGAACTGAGATCAATATCGGTCGCCCTAGCCAGATAATTGGCAGCTATTATTCGGACCTCATGGGGAAATCCCCTTGAAGTCAGATAGTTCACCATAGTTGATGTCCCTTCCGTAGAAGTCATTCGTCGTAGAGCAAATTGGTAAATCCCCCTTGTTTGTCCTTTTAAAAGCAGTGTATCAGATGGAAGGTAAGTTTCTATGGTAGAGAGTAATTGTAAGGCATCCTCCCCCCCGCATTTTCCGATAGCTTCCAGAATACGGCTGTTAAGGAGCAAATACTCACCTTCGGCATCATCTGCCCTGAAGGCATTAATCAATGGTTCTTCTGCCCCTTGAGCACCCATTTGACCAAGCGCATAGGCTGCCATAGCTGCCACCTCAACGACACTGTCCATCAGGGCAGGCAATACTATTTCAAAATGGGAGGAATCTTTTATCGAAGCAAAAGCCTTGACAGCAGCCCACCTTACAGCTGCCTCAGGATGATTCATTAAAGCCGCTAAACTGTCCGCCTGAAATTGATTCTGAAAATTGTATATCGTCCTGAACTTTTCTTTTTCCAAAGACCACTCCAGTTCCACCTTATCCTCAGAAATCTCCGGCATACAGGACTGCAATCCCGTAAGTACAAAAACACCGGCAATTACAAAAACAAATAAACCCGAAAGGCTGTAGGACCTGATCATTTTGATTTTTGAATTATACCTGAGTTCACTCCAATCAGAGCACACCCAAGTCTTTTATATAAAAAAGCTAAGATAATTCAAATGCTAGACCTAAGAGGAGTAAATTGATGATGTTTGGAAAAAACAAAAGCTTTCGACTGTATTTTACTTCGCCTTCCTATTCGCCATGAAGTTTTTAATATAGGCCATCATGGCCACTACGCCGGCAGCAATCATAAGCAGCACCCTGACTAAAGCGACATTATCACCTCTTTCCAGTGCTCCTTGGAAGGGCATATACAGAGAAAGAATAATCAAAACAGTCAGTATAACTACGATGTGACTGACAACTTTGTTTTGCTTTTTTACCCCTGACGAAAGCAAGAGTAATACCACACCAAAAAAGACAGGAATAAGCGCAGTTGTCGAACCATTCTCAGCAGCGAGGTAGCCCCAGGCAGCCATAATGATGAGCGTAATCGCATTTACTAAAGTAGCAACATATGGATTCATAAGAAGATTTTTATAGGAAACATATCCACTTGATTTAAGTTTCAAAGTAGCTTCTAAAAATCATCAAAGGGATCATCAAAGATATCGCGATCAAGCAAATCCCTGTCCCTATCCGAAAATTGTTGAAAGCGTTCGCATTCTATCTCAATCCCCAAATCATCCGCAGGTCTTATAAAGCGCCCCTCACCTGAGTAATTTACATAGTCATCATTTTCAAGGGTCTCCAGAAATTGGGTAAAAAACGGCCTTGCCATTCGCGATCCCTGACCATTGGCAAAAGACCTGTAACGTATCCATCTATCACTACCACCTACCCAGGTGCCAATAGCCAATTCGGGCGTGATACCCACAAACCAACCATCTGTATGATCGTTGGTAGTTCCTGTTTTTCCACCGTTATCGCTATTGATATTGGCAAAAGCAAAATGACCGGCTGTACAATGCCTCAACATCTCCACCATGACGTAATTCGCTTTGGGGTCCATAGCAGTATTTTCCTCGGGAATAGCTCTGTAAATCACTCTGCCGTGTTGATCTTCTATTCTGGAAATGAAATGAGGTTCAACGTGTACGCCATTGTTGGCAAAAGTTGAATAGGCTGAAGTCAGCTCTAAAACCGTTAGATCAGCTGAACCCAAAGAAATAGAGGGTTGTCTCGGGATTTTCATCTCGCCATCCGGGCGGGGTCGATCAGTGTCTATACCCATACTGTTGACCAATTGTCGGACAGGTTCTGTATCGGCGATGAGTTTCATGAGATAAACTGAGCCGGTGTTTTTAGAGTATTTTAAGCCGTCAAAAAGCGAGAATTTTTCATAGGTAAATGTACCGTCAGCATTTTTGGGTGTCCACTCATCAATTAGACCGAAATTGCCCTCTCCCGGTGTTATGGTATAGGGTACATCATCAATTTGAGTACAGGGAGAAATACCCTGTAAAAAGATGGCCGTAGCATAAACAAAAGGTTTAAAGGTCGAACCCACTTGTCTCATTGTTCTCACGTGGTCGAACTGAAAGAATTTGTGTCCAATTCCCCCTACCCAGACTTTTACCTGACCGCTCGATGGCTCAATGCCGACAATGCCGGTTTGCAGGTGCATTCTGTGATACTTTATCGAATCCATGGGAGTCATTACAGTATCGGTTTGCCCCGCAGAATTGTAAGCAAAAACTACCATTTCAACTTCCGTGTTAAACTGCTTATCTACTTCCTCCTGCATCTCGTCCCATTTTCCGGATAGTCTTTCCCATAGGCCGCTATCCAGAATTTCCATATAAGCTTTTCGGGTTTCAGAAGGGATGCTGTTGTTGTTTTCCAGAGTTGTCCTTTGCCTGTTACCGCGGGCAGCAGTTTTCAGTCGATCTATTTCGAAGTCTCTTAGTTCTATCTCAAATTCGTTTTTAACTTCCTCCAGAATTTCGGTTAAATATTTTTCCCGGATCGATCGGTACCTATCTGAATTCCTTTTCAAAGAGGTTAATCCAGCCATTTTGAGGTCCACGGGTATGCGTCCGTCATTATGTGTCCACGGATCCAGATTTCGCCATTCGCCAAAAAACCTTTCCTGAACTTGTTTCATGTGGTCCAACATTACCTTTTCCGCCAATTCCTGCATGCGGTAATCTATGGTGGTATATACCCTTAGTCCATCGCGGTAGATATTGTACATACTGCCGTCGGGCTTTCTGAATTCATCTC
Organism: Saprospiraceae bacterium; assembly: GCA_007134625.1. Taxonomy (GTDB): domain Bacteria; phylum Bacteroidota; class Bacteroidia; order Chitinophagales; family Saprospiraceae; genus PWJY01. The sequence continues at coordinate 3,130 of SLKL01000292.1, read as the reverse complement.
TTGCCAATAATCTTCTCAGGTCTTTTGCCAGCTCCATCCTAAAGTAGGGTGCCAAACCATCAATGTGATTGCTTCTCCTGAAGTTGCTTACATCCAGGGGAAGTGCCATCAAAGAATCTCTTTCTTCGGTGCTAATCACATCCCGTCTCTGCATCTGTGATAACACTACATTTCTTTGCCTTTTTGCATTGTTGGGGAAGCGAATCGGACTGTATTGCCAGGGATTTTTAAGCATGGCTACCAACATGGCAGCTTCCTGAACTTCCAGATCTGCCTGTCTTTTTCCAAAATAAGTTTCCGCCGCAGCTTCGATTCCGTGGGCTCCGAATATAAAATCAAACTCGTTGAGATACATAGCCATAATCTCTTCCTTGGTATAGCTACGCTCGAGTTTTAATGCTGTCAACCACTCCTTAAATTTAGTATTCACAAGAGTAATTGTCCTTCCAATCTGACCTTGTCCCCTCAAATCAGGTCTGGGAAAAAGCAACTTCGCCAATTGCTGAGTGATGGTACTACCACCACCTGCTTCTCTTTGTCCGAGAATAACCGTTCTTGTTGCAACTCTTCCTAAGGCTTGAAAGTCAATCCCCGTATGATTGTGATAGCGGTGGTCCTCAGTGGATACCAAAGCGTTTATTACATGCGGGTTGAGGTCTTCATAAGTAACCGGTATTCTGTTTTGCACGTAATACCTGCCCAACTCCCGCCCATCTTCAGCAAGCACTGTTGTCGCCAAGCTGAAATTGGGATTTTCCAACTCTTCAAAAGTAGGTAATTCCTGTCTGGAAACTAGGAAGAAGAATATACCTATGCCGATAACGACCAATCCAAATACGATCCATAGTCTGGTCAGCCATTTTTTGAATAATGGGCGGTAATCGTCAAATTGGTTCTTGTTTAAATCCTTACTCATTAGTTTTCTTCTTTATGCCGGACTTGAGATTTTAATCATAAACGTCAAAGCCGGGTTTTTATTTACAGCGGGAGAAGATAGGCACCTCTATTTACCCTTAATATTGAGATCGGTAATAGTTGATGGCTTCCTCAATAGCACCTTCGGGAACTCTCAAATCGTATTCTACATTACCCACTTCCAATAGCAGGATAAACATTGGCTCCCTGCCGACATTTTTTTTATCTAATTTAATATTTTCCAGAACCTCCTTGTAAATCTCATCTGACAAATCAATTTTTGGAAAAAACTTCCTAAACTCAGCTACTATTTTTTCCAGCCACTCTTTCGGATGATTGTAATACACCATCGACAGATAACACTCCATTACCATCCCTGCTGCTACGGCCTCCCCATGAGTGATCTGCATTTGTCTTTTCAGGTAGGCTGTTTCTATGGCGTGACCTAGGGTGTGACCAAAATTCAATATTTTTCGTTTCCCCTTCTCAAAGGGATCAGTCTGAACTATTTGTTTTTTAAGTACAATGGACTTTTCGATTAAGGGCAAAAGAAGCTCAATGTCAATTTTGTCCATATCCGTGATTTGCTCCCACAGATTGTAGTTCAGAGTCATGGCATGCTTAATTATTTCAGCAAAACCAGATCTCAATTCCCGCTCGGGTAGCGAATCCAGAAATTTATCGAAGATAAAAATGTCAAGTGGATCTTTAAATACCCCCACTAAATTCTTATAGCCCTTAAAATTGACTCCCAGCTTTCCGCCCACAGAACCATCTACCTGAGATAAAAGTGTGGTCGGGAAATGGATAAAATTAAATCCACGCATAAAGGTAGCTGCACAAAATCCGCCCATATCACACACTACACCTCCACCGAGATTGATCAGAAGAGAGTGTCTGTCAGCTCCAAGCTTGATAAATTGATCAAAAATATATTGGCAGGTCTCCAGGTTTTTATACTGTTCCATACAGTTTGGAATCCTGTTTTTTTCCGCATCACCCCTTGTGTCACTGCTGCAATTGCCATCTTTATCGGGTATGACAATGGTTTCGTAGTTCTGGATTTTAGAGTGCATCAGGAATTCATCCAGACAATATATCCTGGAATTGACATCCATCAGAATGATGATTTTGGAGTAATCCTTTATGCTTTCACGGAGATTATTCCAATGGTCATCGAGATAAATGCTGTAGTTTGGTAGTCGTATATTTTTCATGTCAAAAAAACCCAAATAGAGCGGGTTTTACAAAGTTATCAGATTTGAATCAATTTTTATCAATAGCTGAGGAATTAATCAAACAGTAATAAAGAAATTGTATTAAACGCATAACTGATATTGAAAATAACTTTAGATATACTATGATAATTCTATAATACTTTTATTCATGCATTCTTCTTAGATTTTTTTTGATTGAATAACCTCGTTACATTCTGTCCCGAGACAGGCAAGGAATTCGCCAACCGAGTTGGGAACAAGTACAGATTTTCGATTTAAGAGGTTTCTGTTTTTTCAATATAGACTTGATCTGTTGTTCTTGTAACACACTTATACTTCTGAAATCGTATATCGTTAATCGGTGTTCGGTGTTCAATTTATGATTTAAGTTATCCAACCATTCAGTTATTAGTTCACCTAATCTAGCTATTAAAATCATGAATTCTTAATCAATTAGTAAGTTAAAACCAATAGTCATCTAAGTTTTACAATATTGACTAATAGCCTAATTCGATAAAGAAATTAGGAATCACCTTCAAAATGCTGATCAAGAGACCACGCTTCAGGCCGGCAGGCAAAAAGCTTTTTGGTACGACTCCAGGTATCCTTAAATAAATCGGAATGTCTATAATTATTCAAAGCCGTCTCATTCTCACACACACTGTAGGTAAAAAAGATATTAGGATACTTTTTATCCGAAAATAATTTCAGGTGATGACAACCCTCAAATGCGAGAATTTTACTTTTTGATTCTTCAAAAATTTGTACAAAATCCGTGGCATTAGCCGGATTAATGGTAAGCTTCACTACTCTCGTTAACATATTCTTCCCGATAAAAAGTGCAAATATAGAGAAAATGGTAATGTGAATGATGGGGGGAGGCTGTTTTATCTGTGTTTCCCTTATTCTTGAATTTGTCAATGCTAATTTGGGAATAACTTCTACTCCCAACTTCCTACTCCCAACTTCCTACTCCCAACTTCCTACTTCCTACTTCC
>SLKL01000172.1 GCA_007134625.1 Saprospiraceae bacterium | reverse complement strand
CAAATCCTTTTTTTTTTTTTTTTGACAATTTATCAAGCCGCAGGCATGGCAATAGAAACATAGTTTTCATTTAGTTTTAAATCATTATCTGAGAATATATGTGTACTATGTGACCTATGATCCTATGTGGTTGATTACTTTTTCTGAGTATACTCAATGTTTATTATACACAACTTTCCATTTTCGTTTTTTTTACAGGAATGTGAACTTAAAGAGATTTTTCTCAATAATCTGCATTATAATCCAAATCACCCATTTTCAGGCCTGTAACCTCTAAAAATAAATCATTGTCAAGACGCAATTCTACAACATCACTATCTAAGGAAAACAGCCAGGGATCAATATTGGGCAATTCATCATAAATACCAAGAATAAGCCTCCTCAGCACTACAATATCTAATACATTCACTACGCCGTCATCGTTGACATCTGCTGCGAGCCTTTGCCAATCATCCAGTATTTGCAATCCTAAAATATCCCTTCGAATCAATACTATATCCAGAACATTGATGCCATTCATGACTTCATCCTGTTTACTAAAGTTGACAGTACAATCCTCTTCATCGATGAAGGTTATGTTCAACACAAACTCACCATCCTCATCCGTTAAGGTGAAATAGGTTGTGTCTCCGCACACCAACTCAACCATAACATCAGGAATATTCCTGTTCAATGGATTGCTTACTTTACCCGCTATTTCAATATCTTTTACATCAGGAGCGAGCCACAATTCATCAAGAGTCAATTGTCCGGTATTCAGTGGATCTAACCAATCGCTCAATCTCTCTGAAGCATCATCGCCAAGATCCCATGAAAAATACAGGATACCTGAATAAGCGATATTACCATCACAACCGAATACGCCCCCGTGCAATTGACCCATTATCCTTGACTCAGGAGAGAGTAATGGACTTCCCGAAGAACCAGGCTCGAAAGTCCCTGTAGTCAATTGTTGCCGATAATGCGACCTTCTCGGCGTCTGAACACCGTGATTCCAGTTGATCAGATTGTTATGTACGCGTAGCGGTTCACTGTAAGTGGAAACTTTTTTGATATCGCCGGCAGGATGATGAACAATGGCAGTATTTTGAGGCAAATAATCATCCCTTCTGTCCCATCCTAAAAAAGGAATTTCAAAATCAGAAGGAAAATCATTATTCAATTCAAGTAGCAGAAAGTCAGAATCGGGATGACCAGCCCTGAATTCAGCTCCTGTCATGCTAAAAAATCCGGGCTCGCTGATGGGATTGTTACAATCCTCAGATGCATAGAAAAAATCAAATCTCCATAAATGATAAAGGGGCGTAAAGTTGGCCATGCAATGAAATGCACTCAACACATAAGGTGTAAAATCCGCAGCAGTATTATTGATCAAAGCACCACTACAAAATCCTATGCCCTCCTCCACTACCACCATAATTCGATTTGCCGCATCGGCAAGCTGATTGAAATCCTCACCTTCAGGACAATTGATATTAAAGTGGCAATCCAAGGCAGCGCCAAAGCCGGTAGATCTAAAACTGTGCCCCTCTAAATTTCTATACACTCTGTGAATGGGTCCATTAGAGATGATATCATCCACTTTATCTAAGGGTCCATTCCACTCCAAAAGCACACTACCGCTTTGAGGTCGGGAGAACTTTTCAGATAAATTTGCTGAGTTTCTTTGCCTGTTCTGATTTCCTAAATTGTAAAAATAAAACCCATCAGCTATCTCCTCAGAAAGAACAACAACTTCCTTTTCTCCAACATCCATAATCCAGAATAAAACCGCAGCCTGATCATCAATTTCAAAGACCACCGGCTTAAAAGCTTCTTCGGGATAAATTCTTTCTGCAAAAAAATGATCGGGTAAAATGTGTCTTGTAGTAGTTGGAGTTAATTCAGATAGTTCATTTTCAGCTAACCAAGAGCCCAATATTTCCGGATTTTCCTGTAAAATTGAAGGCGAGGACACATATTGTGCAGATAGATTTACGACAAAAAAGGAAAACAATAAGACAGAAAGAACCTTTAGTAAAGGTAATTGAAACTTCATTCGGCTAATTTTAATAAAACTTTAATTGTCGTTTTAAACACCCACCAGCGTACACATACAAAATAAATTAAAATATCCTTCCACCTGAGAAGGAACTCATATTACAACTTTTCAACAACTGTAAATAGCACTATATCAATGCAATTATTAAACAAAGATAAAAAACATTAACCAAATTGAGCCCAAATTGAAATACATTTTGCAATCATTTTTGTAAAAAAACATCTACCCCCCTACATTCCGGTCTTTATCCAATGAATGGAATGGCTGAAAAATTCAAGAAAAACTGTAATTTAGGGTAAAATAATGAGAAGTTGAGACAGCTATTACCTACATCAATTCTTTTACTGCTCCTACCAATCTATTCTTACACACAAATCGAATCAAGGATAGAAAACGATACTATTTATCAGACAGAGTTTTCCTTTATGATTTTTTTTGAGACCAATATGGATAGCACTGACTCCTTACCTCTAAACAAAATCACTCGTCTGAAAAATGCTTTGGAATTTCATCCGGATGGCTTTGTTCAGCTGGAAGCGAGAACAGACAGTCGTGGTAGTCGGTCACATAATATGAAGCTGGCAGAAAGAAGACTTCAATTTACAAAAGAGATTTTAATAAAAAATGGAGTTCCGGAAACCAAGATTCTGGGGTTCGCTTTTGGCGAAAACAATCCATTGGCAGATAATGAAAGTGAAGAAGGAAGACAAAAAAACAGATCGGTTTCCATTGCCTTTCAGAGAGTGATACCACTTTCGCCCATATCAGGAAGGGTTGTTTGTCGAGAGGATGGACATGGATTACAGGGCAAAGTTTTTATCAATACAGGATACACTCAATACTCAGTAGAAAGTAATTCAGAAGGAGAATTTACTATCAGTGTACCTGAAAGCGGGAAGTTCTACTTTGATTTTTTTTCACCCAATCACATTAAAGAAAGAGGATATTATGAACTTTCCACAGACAGGGAAAAACTGATGAAAATATATGTAAGCCCTTTTCAGCCGGATGTTTCATTTGACTTTGACGATATACTTTTTTATACAAGTACGACAACTGTTATGCAAAATTATAGGCATAATCTGTTTAGACTTTATGAAATGTTGAGAATCACAGATGGATACAAATATGAAATTCAAGGTCATGTTAATTGTCATGACCTACCCCCACAGCCAGAGGGTACTTCTTGTTACAATTTATCTAAAAGAAGGGCTAAAAAAGTTTATACCTTTTTGATGGAAGAAGGAATAAACCCCGAGAGGTTAGAGTATAAAGCGTATAGTAATTTTGACTTGTATTATTCCAATCCAAGAAGTGAATCGCAAAACAGAAGAAACAGGCGGGTTACTGTCAAAGTTTTAGGACCTGCTGAATAGTGAGTAAGTCTCGAAAAAGTAAATAAACCCAACTTTTTCTGTAGTTGAAAAAAATGAAAAGATGAGGCAATTGTTAAACATATTAATTTTTCTCCTGCTTCTCCCTATTATTAGCTATTCCCAGCAAAGTGTCAGAATAGAAAATGATACCATTTTTCAGACGGAATTCTCATTTTTTATGTTTTTTGATACCAATAAGGATCAAGCTGATTCTATACCAGATTGGCAATTCAATCGTCTAAGGAATGCACTAAGGGTATTCCCTGAAGGATTGGTTCAATTAGAAGCGAGAACAGATAGCCGTGGAAGTATAGAATACAACATGAACCTGGCAGCTCGAAGATTAGAGTTTGCCAAAGGACTTTTATTGGAACACGGGATTCCGGAAAACCGACTACTCGACTTCGTATTTGGGGAAACTAATCCTATTGCTGACAATGAAAGTGAAGAAGGCAGGCAAAGGAACAGATCAGTCCTGGTGTCATTTAAATTGATAAAACCACTCGTTCCATTAGAAGGCAGAATAGTTTGTATGGAAAGTGGCGAAGGCCTGGAGGGTATGGTTTATGTAGGTGCAGGTAAGTATCAAGACTCCATTCAAACCAATAATCTTGGGGAGTTCAATATCCCGATTCCGGCTATTGGTGAATTTTCATTTGAGTTTCACTCTTCAGATCACATAAAAGGAAGAAGAAATTATGAACTACAGGCTATCGATGAGCTTTTACAAAGGCTTGATCTTGAACCACTAAGAGAGGGCATGTTTTTTAATTTTGATGATATCCTGTTTTTGGGAGGAACCCCAATAGTTCTGGATGAATACAGGCATAATTTACCCCGATTATTTCAAATGCTCAATGCAGCTGACAGTTACCGATTCGAGATACAGGGTCATGTCCACTGTCCGGGACGACCACAACACACCGGACCACAGTGCTATGGTTTATCGGAAAGGAGAGCTATTAAAATTTATACCTACTTAGTGGAGCGCGGCATCGAAGAAGACAGATTAGAATGGAAGGCCTACAGTAATCTCCGTATGCGCTTTCCCAATGCAGTAACTGCTGAACAAGCTCAAATGAATAGAAGGGTTACGGTTAAGGTGTTGGGAAGGGTTGAATAATTGAAAATGGAGATTTGACACTTAGGATTACTCCTCATCGAAGAAAAGATTGACTTTATCCACCATCTCAAGTTCTTTAAGATCAGATAAAAGGCGTGAAGACATTTTCTCGCTTCTTAACATGACGTAATAGGAAAACTCCATTATCTCACCTCTGTCGTCTTTAAGAGTTTTGACATTAACCAGATTATATTTCGATAGATATTTATCGAGAATAGGTTCAAAAATCCCCTTTTGTGGTTGCGTACCTAAATGCACTATTTGTAACAAATACTCTCTTTTGGCGGGATTTTCAGCGTAAACAGCGGTGGCTATCATTAAAGAAAAGCCAATAAACAGGGTACTCGTAATAGCTATTGCATACATCCCTGCACCACAGGCGAGCCCGGCAGCAAGAGAAAAGAAAATGTACATAATATCCTGTGTATCCTTTACTGCTGTCCTGAAACGGATGATGGACATTGCCCCCACCAATCCGAACGCACGTGCCAGATTATTACCGATCACCATAATGACCAATGCTGTTATCATCGCCAACATAATTACTGAGATTACATAGTGCGAAGAATAACTTACTCCTTTATAGGTCGCTCGATAGAATAAACTTATCAGTACCCCACACACCAAAGCCACAGTGAGGTTAGTTAAAGCCTCAGCCGGAGTTATTCGAAATATAAATATTGTATCTAGTTGTTCCTGCATTTATATTTTTTGCATCATTAATAAACAAGCGGGTGACAAAGCACCCCTTCAACGTACTTTGATAAGGCCTCAGCTTTTAAATCAAATTCCCAAACTATCGACTTAGCCCATGATGGCATAGGTGCATCATAATATTTTATCTCCATAATAAAGTGCCCTGCCCACGGATAGACAAAATCAACATCATCATACAATTCGTGAATTTTAGGATAAATACGAGATCGGATATCCTTGTCAAATGTAATTCTGGTATCGGAGCAAAACTTGCCGTGATAAGGTTCGCGATTATAGACAATAAGGTTCACCGGTTCCATATGAAAACGCTTTTGATTGTACAGAAATCTTGCTGCATCATCACGCGTTTGCTGGGTATTTTTAAGAAGGTAAGGTTCATAATCTCCGGTCTCCAGAACTTTAGCAATGTTTTTATATAAAAAGGGAGCCCTGTTTTTACAAATCCTGTTTGATATTTTCCTTTTTATTTCGGTAAATACCAGACTGTCATCTTGCAATTTATCATATCCCCGAATTCTTAGTTTTTTTCTATCTCTCAGACCTTCAATTTTTTCAAAAACTGCATGCCTGTGTGCACTGTCAAAATAAATACTTCTTACCGTATATTGGGGATGATTATTCTGAGTTGCGGCATATATATCAGGCCTGACGAAGGGCATTATTGCTTCTCTCAGCTCATTTAGTTTATTGTTTGGAACAAGATATTTTCTTTCGTATCTTAACTTCATGAAATTAAATTGGTGATCGCATTAATCTTGCAGCAAACTGTTGTGGGTTCAGCGGAACCCCGGCTATATCTACCTCAATCATACTTCCGGGAATAACATCCATATCTCCATTATTCATCAAAAAAGTCAGATAGACGACGACCTCTCCATTTAGTATCTCTGCTACGTTATTAAAGTCCATCACTTCACCCAAAAATCTCTGACCATTTGAAGATGACCTTAATTCTACTTTACTGCCAATTTCTAAGTACTCCAGGTCCCTTATCAGAACCGGAGCAATTCCTACATAGCTTGTAGTGTCAACAACGCGCAAAAGAACATCTCTGGAGATATAATTGCGATCGAGCACGATTTTGCCATCTATAGGAGATAACATGGTTAACTTCTCCATTCTGTTTTTTAGCTGGTTAATTTGAGCCTCAAGTGCTCTCTTCCTGGTTTCCAGCCAAAGAATTCTTTCAGGTTTATCTCCTGTAAGTGCAACATCAAGCCTGGATTTAGCAAGGTCAAGAGCAATTTTCCTTGCTTCCAGTTCATGTCTATCCAGTTCGTATTCTTCAATTGAAATCAGGGTGTCACTCATCATTCGCAATGAACGCTGGTAAACAATTTCTGCCTTATTTAATGCTTCCTCCGCAAGATTAATCTCTTTTCTCACGGATTGCAAATAAGTTTCTTTTTCCCCGGCAAGGTAAAAGTTGATCTCAGCTTCAATCACTTCCACCTCACCTTTTAATTCAGCTAACCGCATCTGCTCATCATTGCTATAAAGAAATCCAACGGTATCACCGGCATTGATATATCTCTTTGAAAAAAGTTTCTGATTGATTTCAAAACTGACCACATCCCCTCTTCTGAATTCAGTAACACCATATGATTGAATAGAGCCGCTGAGTTCATTCCTGACCAATGAAGACAAACTACCATCCGGCAGCCTCGTTAGTTCCCAACTTTGAGTTGGTTGAACGATCGCACGTGTAGTAATTGAATATGGTACGTCAACCGGCAAAAAAGATGCGGCAAACATAGCAATCACAAAAATTATTAGAATAAAGGTATATTTCTTCCTTTTCAACATTAAAGCTGTACAAGTTTAGTGGCAGTTGAGTATTATCGTCAGAAGTAACTGACATGATTTAATAATACACAAAGAT
>SLKL01000297.1 GCA_007134625.1 Saprospiraceae bacterium | reverse complement strand
TATTTTAGTTCTTTAATTAGCCGCGCTCTTTGTAGTTGTGATGGCAACAGTGTTAATTGTACAGGGAATTAGAAGAATACCTATTCAATTTGCAAAAAGAATGATAGGTAGAGGTGATGCCAACATGCCTGTAAGTGGTGCAAGAGATTATATCCCGGTTAAAGTAAATGCATCAGGTGTGATGCCAATTATCTTTGCTCAGGCTTTGATGTTCTTACCGATGACTTTGGCACAATATACTATGCAGGATGGGGAAATGGCTGCAACCGGTTGGTTGAGAGAATTGAATGATCCTTTTTCTTTATTGTATTCGATCATTTATTTCATATTAGTGGTTTTGTTTACTTATGTATATACTGCTCTTATTGTTAATCCAAAGCAGTATGCAGAATATCTTAAACGTCAGAATGCGTTTATTCCCGGTATTAAACCAGGTAAACCTACAGAGGAATTTATTGATTCAATCACGACAAGGGTTACATTGCCGGGTTCTATATTCCTTGGTATAATCGCGATACTTCCGGCAGTTGCTGTAGCATTTGGAGTTAATCCTGCTTTTGCATTGTTTTTTGGTGGTACTTCGTTACTTATCCTTGTAGCTGTAGTTTTAGATACTTTACAGCAGGTAGAGAGTTACTTATTGATGAGAAAGTATGATGGTCTTGTTAAGTCAGGAAAATTGAAAGGACGTAGTGGCGGTGGAATGCAGATCGGTGCCAGCATGTAATTCTCATTTTTAATATGATATTCAGGAATCGAGTTCAGGGGAAAAGTGAAGAAGCCATAGGATTTTTGAGAGAAAATTGTATGTTGGTTTCAAAGACTCTTGCCCTGATAGCCGAAAACTTAAAACCAGGTGTTTGCGGTCTCGATCTCGATAAATTAGCAGAAGATTTTATTAGAAGTCATGGAAAATCCGTCCCTGGATTTAAAGGTCTTTATGGTTTTCCGGCGACTTTATGTATTTCTCCAAATGAGGAGGTAGTACACGGAATACCAAATAATCAGCCTTTTAAAGAAGGAGATATAATTTCCATAGATTGCGGAGTATTTAATAATGGGTATTATGGTGATGCAGCCTATACATTTGCTGTTCATCCATTAAAACCAAAAGTAAGAAAGTTACTTGAGGTGACCAGAGAATCTCTTTATCTTGGAATAGAAATGGCACGACCGGATAAAAGGACTGGGGATATTGGTTTTGCCATTCAGCACTATTGCGAGAGAGTGCATAATTATTCCGTGGTGCGAGAATTGGTTGGACACGGCTTAGGTCAAAAATTGCACGAACCTCCGGAAATTCCAAATTTTGGTAAGAAAGGGAAAGGTGTTAAGTTAGTTGAAGATCTAGTGATTGCTATTGAACCTATGGTTAATCTTGGCAGAAAAGAAATAGGGCAGTCACCCGATGGCTGGACCATAATTACCAGGGATAGATTACCCAGTGCGCACTTTGAACACTCAGTTGTAGTTCGCTCAAATGGAGCAGAATTATTGAGTGATCATAAAATAATTGAAGAATCTATAAAAAATAATGATTTTCTTGCAGAAATCTAAAAAAATAATGCGATCTTTGCAGTCCGAAATTTGAATATGGCGAAACAACAGTTAATAAAACAAGACGGAATTATCGAAGAAGCTCTATCTAACGCAATGTTTAGGGTTAGATTAGAGAATGATCATGAAATAATTGCAACAATTTCTGGAAAAATGAGAATGAACTACATTCGTATTCTTCCTGGTGATAAAGTTGCTGTTGAGATGTCTCCATATGATTTAACAAGAGGAAGAATTACTTACAGATACAAATAGACTAAAATTTAATTGAGTCATGAAAGTTCGAGCATCAGTCAAAAAGAGATCTGCAGATTGTAAGATCGTGAGACGTAAAGGAAAAGTGTATATTATTAATAAAAAGAATCCTAAGTTCAAGCAACGTCAGGGTTAATAAATATTTATATTCCAAATTATGGCTAGAATAGCAGGTGTAGATTTACCCAGAAACAAGAGAGGCGTAATTGCCCTTACCTACATTTATGGAATTGGTCCTACAAGGGCTGCTACTTTATTGGATGATTGTGGTGTTGACCACAATACTAAAGTTAACGATTGGTCTGATGAGAACATTCGTTCTATTGCAGCTAAAATTCAGGATGAATTCAAAGTAGAAGGTGAGTTGCGTGGAGAGGTTCAAATGAATATCAAGCGTCTTATGGATATAGCATCTTACAGAGGTTTGAGACATAGAAAAGGTCTTCCGGTTAGAGGGCAAAGAACTAAAACCAATGCAAGAACCAGAAAAGGAAGAAAGAAGACTGTTGCTAATAAGAAAAAAGTAACTAAGTAATTTTCAATTGTTGATCATTAAGGTTTAAACACAATGGCGAAAGCAAAAAAAATCGTTAGGAAACGAAAAGTAAAAGTTGATTCAGATGGTTTGGCGTTTATTCAGGCATCTTTCAACAATATCATTATATCTCTTACAAATAAGCAGGGACAAGTGGTTTCTTGGGCATCGGCAGGTAAAGCTGGATTTAGAGGTTCAAAAAAGAATACTCCCTTTGCAGCACAGGTTGCAGCAGGAGATGCAGCTCAGAAAGCATATGATGCTGGCATGAGATCATGTACTGTCTATGTTAAAGGACCTGGAGCAGGTAGAGAATCTGCAATCAGAGCGATTGACGGTGGTGGTATAAGAGTTAACAGGATCAAAGATATGACTCCAATCCCACATAACGGATGTCGTCCCCCTAAGAAGAGACGTGTTTAAATTATCATTTAATTTCTATTGAATTTTTTAAAAAATGGCAAGATATACCGGACCCTTAACTAAAAAAGCGCGTGCAATCGGAGAACCAATCTTTGGTTACGATAGATCCTTTGAAAGGAAAAAGCATCCTCCCGGTCAGCACGGTCCTTCTAAAAGAAGGAAGCAAAAGTCTGATTATGGTATTCAGTTGGCTGAAAAGCAAAAAGCTAAGTTGACCTATGGCTTGTTAGAGCGACAGTTTAAAAATCTCTTTAACAAGGCTAACAGCAAGGAAGGTGTAACCGGTGAAGTTTTGATGCAATTACTCGAAGCCAGATTGGACAACACTATATTCCGACTTGGAATTGCTCCTACACGTCGCGCTGCAAGACAATTGGTATCACACAGACACATTGTAGTTAATGGTCAGATTACTAATATACCTTCTTATACACTAAGACCAGGCGACATTGTAACTGTCAGAGGAAAATCGAGAAACCTTGAAGTAGTTCAAAATGGTATTGCTCAAAAATCTGATGTTAGGAAATTCCCTTGGTTAGAATGGAATCCGGATAAAATGGAAGGTAAATTCCTTCAATATCCAGAACGAGATACTATACCTGAGAATATTGATACACTCCTTATTGTGGAGTTGTACTCGAAATAAAATTATTAGAATTTGGCAGCTACCACAACGGTGGCTGTCAACTTTTTTATTGTAATCTCTACTTTTCTTTAAGTTATTATAATTATGGCACTACTAAATTTTCATAAACCCGATAAGATTTTACTCCAAAAAGCTACTGAGTTTGATGGACAATTTGAATTCAAACCATTAGAACCCGGTTATGGACAAACTGTAGGGAACTCTTTAAGAAGAGTCCTTTTGTCTTCGCTTGAGGGGTATGCCATCTCTGCTGTTCGTATAGCAGGTGTTGATCATGAGTTTTCAACAATTAAGGGTGTGGTTGAGGATGTAGTCGATATCGTATTAAACCTAAAACAAGTTAGGTTTAAGTACCTTTTGGATGACGATGATAATTTTACTGAAGAAATTATCTATTTAACTGTTTCCGGTAAAGATATTTTCAAAGGTGAAGATATTCAGGCACACACTTCTGTTTTTCAGATAATGAATCCGGAAGTTGAAATCTGCCACATGGATACGTCTGTAAGTCTTGAGCTTGAATTGACTATCACTAAAGGTAGAGGTTATGTACCGGCAGATGAACATAAGAGTGGTGACCTTCCTATCGGTGTCATTCCTGTTGATGCAATCTATACTCCAATCAAAAATGTGGCGTATAAAGTTTCCAGTACTCGTGTAGGGCAAAGAACTGATTATGAAAGGTTGAATATCGACATCGTTACCGATGGAACAATTCACCCCGAAGAGGCCATTAAAGAAGCTTCAAGAATCATGATACAGCATCTTATCCTTATTACTGATGAGAACATCACCTTTGATGATGCTAGTAAGAGAAGAGATGATGTAGTGGATGAACATGTTCTCCATATGAGGAAATTATTGAAAACTTCACTTGAGGATCTTGATCTTTCAGTTAGAGCTTATAACTGTCTGAAAGCTGCAAAAATTAACTCATTGGGTGAATTAGTAAAATTTGAAAGTCACGAGCTGCTTAAGTTTAGGAATTTTGGTAGAAAATCTCTTGTAGAAATTGAAGAGTTACTTGCTCAAAAGGAATTGAGCTTTGGTATGAATCTGGAGAAATATAAACTCGACGAAGAGTAATTTTTTATAACATTGCATTTACCTGGACCCAATAACAGGGCATCGGTGGTGCGAAGATAAATCTTATTAATATGCGACACGGAAAAAAATTTAACCATCTTAAAAGGAAAAAAGGGCACAGGAACGCTTTGTTCAAAAATATGTCCTCTGCTTTGATTCAACACAAGAGAATCACGACCACCCTTGCTAAAGCTAAAGCACTTAGAGGTTATCTTGAGCCCTTAATTACTAAAGCTAAGGTAAATACTACCCACTCTAGAAGAGTTGTGTTTAGTTACCTGAATGATAAAAGTGCAGTTGAAGAGTTATTTGGACCTATTGCTGCTAAAATTGGTACACGACCCGGTGGTTATTTACGAATAATTAAGACTGGCTTTAGAAAAAGTGACGGTGCAGAATTGGCTATGATTGAATTCGTTGACTTTAATGAGATTTATTCAGGTAAATCTGAATCCAAAGGATCAGGTAAAGGAAGACGCAGAAGGTCTCGTAGAGGTGGTGGTTCAGGTAGTACAGCTGCTACTGCTGCTACAGCTACTGCAGCAGCCGCTGCTGTTGCCGCTTCTGAAGAGGAAGAATAATAATACAAAGCACTTTGCTGATAAAGCAACAATTTATAAAGTTACAAAGGATGATCGAGTTAATTCGGTCATCCTTTTTTTGTTATAATTATTAATTTGAAGCTTGCATTGATTCAATGTTTTTATCTTTGCGTGCAAATCTTTGCTGTATGACTGAATTGAATACATTAGATGCTGTTTTACTTCTTGAGGATGGAACACTATTTAAAGGTAAATCTGCCGGTGTCAAAGGGATAACAACCGGGGAATTGTGTTTTAATACTGCAATGACTGGTTATCAGGAAGCTTTTACCGATCCATCATACTATGGTCAATTACTTATTATGACCAATGTTCACATTGGGAATTATGGTTCTCGTTATGAAGAATCAGAGAACGACAAAGTGACCATTAAAGGATTGATTTGCCGCAACTTTAGCCATTTTCATTCAAGGCCCTCCGCAGATACCAATTTAGATGAATTTTTGGCAGAATCCGGTGTGAATGCCATTTACGATATTGATACACGTGCCTTGGTCAGGCATATTCGTAGTAAAGGAGCTATGAATGGCCTCATTTGTTCAGATGGCACACCACTTAATGAACTCAAGGCAATATTAGAAGCTACTCCATCTATGAGTGGGCTTGAATTGGCTTCTGAAGTGTGTACCAAAGAATCCTATGAATTACAGCCTACAGGTGAAAACCTTAGAAAAATTGCTGTAATGGACTATGGAGTGAAAAAAAACATATTGAGGTGTTTTCTGGAAAGAGGTTGTAGCTTGAAAGTGTTCCCTGCAAAGACTCCCTTTGAGGAAGTGCAAAATTGGAATCCCGATGGATATTTTTTATCGAATGGTCCCGGTGACCCCGGAGCTATGGACTACAGTGATAAAACTGTTGACCTGATGCTGAAAAGTGGAATACCGCTTTTTGGAATATGTTTAGGACATCAATTACTTTGTAAAGCACTGGGAATAAAAACCTATAAAATGCATCATGGTCACCGTGGAATCAATCATCCGGTGCTGAATGTTAAAACCGGAAAGGGTGAAATTACTTCACAAAATCATGGCTTTGGTGTGGATAGAGAGATGCTGGAGTCAGCAACTGATACTTTTGAAATTACACACATCAACTTGAATGATGATACAGTAGAAGGTGTGCGTTTGAAAAACTATCCGGCTTTTTCAGTACAATATCACCCTGAAGCTGCACCGGGTCCCCATGATGCGCGTTATTTATTTGATGAATTTATTGCATTAATTGACAATCAAAAATAAAATACTATGAGTGAAATTATTGATATAAGAGCAAGGGAAATACTTGACTCAAGAGGTAACCCTACTGTTGAGGTGGATGTACTGACTTCAAGTGGAGTAGTGGGTAGAGCAATCGTCCCCTCAGGAGCAAGTACCGGAAAACATGAAGCTGTTGAATTAAGAGATGGCGATACTGAGCGTTTTCTGGGAAAAGGCGTTTTACAAGCCTGTTATCATGTCGATGAGGTTATTGGAGAAGAATTAATTGGGGAAGATGTTACCAATCAGTTGGGAATTGATAGCCTGATGATTGAGATGGATGGGACTGAAAACAAATCTAAACTCGGTGCCAATGCCATGCTTGGCGTATCTATGGCATGTGCAAGAGCTGCTGCCGTCGAAACAGGACAGTCATTATATCGCTATCTGGGTGGTACAGGCGCAAGGGTTCTTCCCGTGCCCATGATGAATATTATCAATGGAGGTAGCCACGCGGATAATTCTATCGATATTCAGGAGTTTATGATCATGCCGGTTGGAGCTGATATCTTTTCTGAATCCCTTAGAATGGGTGTTGAGGTTTTCCATAACTTAAAAAAGGTTTTACAAGATAAGGGCTATACCACCAATGTCGGTGATGAGGGGGGATTTGCTCCGGCTCTCAAGTCCAATGAAGAAGCAATCGAAACTATTCTTACTGCTATAGAAAAAGCCGGATATAAGCCCGGTGAAGATTTTGTATTGGCGCTGGATGCTGCGGCTTCTGAATTCTACGATGCTGAAGAAAATGTTTACAACCTGGTTAAATCAGGAAAAGG
>SLKL01000085.1 GCA_007134625.1 Saprospiraceae bacterium | reverse complement strand
CTAAAATCCTTTTAACTATGAAGCGAAATTTAAGTTGGACATCCTAATAAAGGCATAACGGGTTGAAGTTATCAGCTTTGTAACAATAATTTAGCTACATTGTCCTCCATTGACTGAACTCCCAAGCTATTGATGGGTTGTAAAGTTGATTGTAAGAATCTGTTAAAAAGTTTAATGTGGGTGGTTGAAAAGTGAGCAAGGTAATCACTTTTAATATATTTTGTCATCTTTTCAATCAGAGTTGATAATTGAAAATACCACTTTTGAACCAATACACCTCTAAACCATTACACTCGCACACTAATAATCTTCATTATTTATCTAGTGCATAGTTATTTTATAAGTTCAGCTTTAGTTTCTATATCATTATTTTTGAAAAATCTTACATATTAGTATAATTCAAATTTGATTTATACTATCTTTACAGCGAATTAAAAAACAGATGGAGAAAAATTCCTCAAAAATTTTGGATGATGCGGTAGATGCCTTTGCTTCTCTTCCTGGCATTGGGCGAAAAACTGCACTCAGGCTTGCTCTTCATTGTATTTATCAGGACCCCTCTGTACTGGATAACTTCGCAAGTTCGGTGAGTAAACTTGGCTCTGATCTCAAATTTTGCAGGAAATGTCATCACGTTTCAGATGCTGATATTTGTCACATATGCACAGATCAAAAGCGAGATCGGAAAACCATCTGCATTGTTGAAAGCATTAGAGATGTAATGGCTATAGAGGATACCGGTCATTACAGAGGTTTGTATCATGTGTTGGGTGGAATCATTTCTCCCATTGACGGTGTTGGTCCCGATGACTTAAATATAGAGACTTTAGTTAACAGATGTATTGAGGATGAAATTGACGAAGTCATTATGGGCATAAGTCCCACCATTGATGGAGAAACAACTATTTACTACCTCACCCGCTGTCTCAATGATGCCGGGGTTAATAAAATAAGTATTTTGGCAAGGGGTGTAGCATTCGGAGGTGAATTGGAATACGCCGATGAAATGACCTTGGGACGATCTATCAGAGCCAGAATACCTTATCAGGTGAATGAGTAGCTGTCATATTAGGTTCCGAGCACTAATCCTCACTCTGATCTGATTTTACTTACAACATTGTATTTTACCCAATTCGATATCAAAAGTGCTTATATTGTTTTACTTTTGTCCTTGTGGTGATCTCGGTTGATTGCCTGTCTTTTACCAAAGAGTTCATTCTGTGAAGCTTTCCATAATTATAGTCAATTACAATGTACGCTATTTTATTGATCAATGCCTGAGGTCAATAGAATTGGCCGTTAAGCCCTGGGAAGTGGAGACTATTGTTGTAGATAACAATTCATCAGACCAATCTGTAGAATTGATTAATGCCAAATACCCCGATGTCAAATTGATTGCTAACAAGGATAATGTTGGTTTTTCTGTGGCTTGTAATCAGGGTCTGAAAAAAGCTAAAGGAGAGTATATCCTTTTTCTCAATCCCGATACTATTCTCAAAGAGGACAGCCTTATTGTTCCGGTGGAAATAATGGATAAAGATAAAAGTATTGGGGCTGCCGGTGTGAAAATGGTTGATGGGAGCGGAAATTACCTGCCGGAGTCAAAAAGGGGGCTGCCAACGCCCTTTGTAGCTTTTTGCAAGGCGAGTGGTCTTTCCGGATTATTTCCAAGATCGGCACTTTTTAATCAATACCATATGGGGCACTTGCCGGCTGATCAGAATGCTGAGGTAAATGTGCTTTCGGGAGCCTTTTTTTTAGTGAGAAAAAAAGTACTCGATGAGATTGGCGGAGGTTTTGATGAGGACTTTTTTATGTATGGTGAGGATATAGATTTGTCTTACCGAATCAGCCTTGGGGGCTATAAACTGTATTATGTAGCCGAAACTTCCATCATTCATTTCAAAGGTGAGAGTACAAAAAAGGTCAGCTTTAATTATATCCGAACCTTTTACAAGGCAATGGAAATCTTTGCTGATAAGCATTTTAGCAGGAAATCACTGTTTTTCAAATGGTTTTTGAAAGTTGGTATTTATATAAAAGCACTCCTCTCTCTTTTAAGGGCCTTTGTAGGTGGGAGAGGCAGGATGATAGCTGACTTCGTTTTGCTTTATTTGGGTTTTGCAGGGGGGCAACTATTGCTTGGTCAACTGATACATGGTGATAAAAACTATTATCCCGAAACATTGGTATTGATTAATTTGCCTATATATGCTTTAGTCTGGGTGCTGTTTCTCTATTTATTTGGGTATTACTCCCGATATAGGAGTTCAATGCAGACCTTGCTTGCTGTCTTTTTTGGCGGGCTTTTTCTGGTTGCTCTTTACGGATTAATGGAAGCCTTCTTCAGGTCCTCGCGCGCAGTTCTTCTTTTTTCAGGTGTATGGGCACTGGTTTACGTTTTTCTCAGCCGGGCTATGTATAATTATTTTAAAACCCGTAAATGGAGCTTTACCGCTGAGCATTCACCATCATTGGTTTTGGTAGGTAAAAAACAGGAAGTATTGAAGGCCCTCGACATTCTGCAATTCAATCAATACAAAACAGGATCACATATATCTATAAGTACCGAACCAACGGAAGATGAATTCTTTAAAGGAACAATAGAAGATATTGATGATATAGTTCATGCTTATCAGCCTTCTGAACTTATTTTTTGTGATTCGTCTATGAGATATGATAAGATGATGGAAATAATGGCGCTATTGGGCACGGAGGTAAAGTACAGAATTCTCACGGCAGAGGGTGATGGACTAATCAGCAGTTTTTCTTCGAGAAGAAGTGGTGAATTGTTTAGTAAGCAGGTAGTACATAGACTTTCTCTCGGACATGTGAGGTGGCAAAAGAGGTTATTTGATCTGATCGTCAGTTTGGTGTTGTTGCCTATTTTACCTTTTCTTTTTATATTATTCAGACGTCGGGTTCAGTTTTTAAAAGATTGGTTTGCAGTAATTTTTTCATTAAAAACCTGGGTGGGGTATTATCCCGGGGGCACCAATTATTCATCATTACCTGATTTAAGAAAAAGCTGTTTAATGAATGAACAATCTGATTTTACTAATGCTGAAAGAGTGGACAAGTACAATTACCACTATTCGTTAGATTACAGTATTCGCGAAGATTTAGAGATTTTTTTAAAATCATTTTTTAAAAGGTATATGTAAATGCTTAGAGACAGAGTGGGATTCCAGATAAATGAAAAATTAGAATTATGCTTATAGATTCACATTCACATTTATATGTAGATGCATTTTCAGAGGATATAGATGCGGTCATTGAAAGAGCTAAAGGAGTAGGGGTGGAAAAAATCGTATTGCCCAATATTGATGGGGGATCACTTCAGTCTATGTTTGATCTTGCAGAAAAATACCCTGAATATTGTTTGCCTGCCGTAGGCTTACATCCTTGTAGTGTAAAAGAGGACTACAGTTCAGTGCTTGGGAAAATGGAGAAGCATTTGGGAGATGAAGATGTAATAGCAGTAGGGGAGACCGGTATAGATATGTACTGGGATAAAACTACGCTTGACATACAACAAAAGGCTTTTAGAATTCAGATCAATTGGGCGAAAGAAAGAAATCTTCCCATTATTATTCACAGTCGTGACTCTCTTGAATTGACTATAAATGAAATAGAGAATGCTCAGGATGGGCGATTAAAAGGGATTTTTCATTGCTTTACCGGTAGCCTTGATCAGGTAAAGAAAATACGGGATCTGGGATTTTTTATGGGGCTTGGGGGCGTTGTTACTTTCAAAAATGGGGGTATGGACAAAATTCTCCCATTTTCAGGATTGGAAAACATGATTCTTGAAACAGATGCACCCTATCTGGCGCCGGTTCCATACCGAGGGAAGCGTAATGAGCCTGCCTATTTAAAAAATATTGCAGAACGAGTGGCTGAGCTTACTGAAACTACTTATGAAGAGGTAATTCACAAGACAGGCTTAAACTGCCTGACTGTCTTTGGTAAACAGATACGTAATAATTATATCTGAAATTAAATTTAAAAAAGCAGCCTTATTATTTTTGGAAAGGAATCAATTTTTTTCGTAATATTGGATTTTATTTGTGGAAAATTTATTTCCTTTGGGGTTGTAATGTGTTTCCGGAGAGTTGGCCGAGTGGTCGAAGGCGCACGCCTGGAACGCGTGTATACCCCAAAAGGGTATCAAGGGTTCGAATCCCTTACTCTCCGCAATTTTTAAAGTTTAGTTAACTTACAAGGAGTTATATTTGAGTTTTTTAAAATAAATTTTTAATTTAAATCAGCGAAAATCAACGTATTATGAATCGAAGATTAATTACAAATTCAGCCCTGATGACATTGGGTGTATTATTATTGGCCTCTACTCCCGGCTTTGCTCAGGAGGCTACCGAAGCGGCTGATACCGGAGTATTTCAGGTATTGAAGGAGCAGTTCATTCAGGGTGACTGGAGGTTTATGAGCCTTGTGTTACTTTGTTTAATTCTCGGTCTTGCATTTTGTATTGAGAGAATTATCACTTTGAATATTGCCACCGTAAATACTGACAAACTCGTTAAGAGAATTGAGGAGAAAGTAGTTGCAGGTGATATCGAAGGTGCTAAAGAAATCTGTAAAGCAACTCCCGGTCCAACTGCAAGTATTCTATATGAAGGCCTCAATAATCATGAAAATGGAATTGAAGGGGTAGAAAAAGCTATCGTTTCTTATGGTAGCGTTCAAATGGGATTATTAGAGAAGGGATTGGTTTGGATTTCTCTTTTCATCGCCATTGCTCCAATGCTTGGATTTATGGGTACGGTTATCGGTATGATCTATGCCTTCGATAGAATCGAAGCAGCAGGTGACCTCTCACCTTCAATTGTTGCGGGTGGTATTAAGGTAGCCCTTTTGACAACCGTATTCGGTCTTATTGTTGCCATCATTTTGCAGATTTTTTACAACTATATCATTTCAAAAATTGATGGTATTGTTAACAGAATGGAGGACGCAACTGTAGCCTTCGTAGATGTTATGGTAAGAAATCAAAAGTAATTTTAACTTACTTTTCTTTTTACAACTTAAATCTGAATATTCATGGTCAAATTATATAAGTTTTTCACAAAATACGGGCAGTTGTTCGCCATCGGACTCGGTGGTCTGATTGCTTTAATTTACTTTTTTAGTATCAATGCCGGTATTGACCAATTCGAACTGATGAGTGATGAGGAGCAATTCGAGTCCACCATCTTTGATTTTGGTCTTAACGCAGCCATTTATCTGGTAATCATTTGTGCAATTATTGCAGCGGCCTTTGGTATCTGGTTTTTAATTAGAGAGCCAAAGAAGTCGATTAAATTTATTGCCGGATTGATAGCTGTCCTGATTATCGGCCTTATCACCTATTCTACTGCTGATCCGGGTTTTGATACTGCAATGGCAACTACCCTCGAGCGGTTTGACATCTCAGAGGGGGTGAGCAAATTTGTTTCTGCAGGACTTACCACTACTTTAATACTTGGTGGTATAGCTGCAGCATCTATAATAATAGCTGAGGTGTACAATTTAATCAAAAATTAATTAACTCAATCAAGCATTATGGCTAGAAAGTCGTCAAGAGACCGAATGACCAATGAGATCAATGCTGGTGCAATGGCAGATATTGCCTTCTTGTTGTTGATCTTTTTTCTGGTAACTACCACTATAGTGGAAGATAGGGGTATTTTGGTGCGTCTGCCACCCTGGTCTGATGAAGAACCGGATATCACTCAGTTGAATGAAAGAAATGTTTTTTCTATACTGGTGAATGCACAAAACCAACTTTTGGTTAGAGGTGAACCTGCCAGGGTCCCTGACCTCAGGGACAGAGCGAAAGAGTTTATTATGAATCCCATGGACGACCCGACCTTGTCAGAGAGTCCGCAACGGGCCATAATTTCTCTGCGGAATGACCGAGGTACGAATTACGAAACCTATCTCGAAATCTATAACGAGATTATGGGAGCCTACAATGAACTGAGGGACGAATTCTCCCTCCAAAGATTCGGTTCCACTTACGATAATCTGGATTTAGAACAAAGAAGGGTGGTGAGAGAAGAAATTCCTATGATTATCTCAGAGGCTGAACCAACTGAGTTTGGTGAAGAAGGATAATCTAATACGCTAAAGGTTTAATTGAGTTCGTAAAATTTAAATGACTAAATAATATGTCAAGATTTAGAAAAAAAAGAGGGAAATCATCCCCCGCCATACAAACAGCTTCTCTGCCTGACATTATCTTCATGTTACTTTTCTTCTTTATGGTAGTAACTGTTTTGCGTGATGCGGAGATTATTGTTCAAGTGACGACACCGGAGGCCACAGAGTTGACATCTCTGGAAAGAAAGTCATTGGTGAACTATATCTATATTGGACGTCCCGTTCAAAGGTATCAGCACATATATGGTACCTCTCCAAGAATACAGCTGGGAGATGCCATCAGAGAGCCTCACGACATTCGCTTTTTTATTGAAGAGCACAGGCTGAGAGTTCCGGAAAACCAAATACCAGCTATCACCACTTCGCTGAGGGTCGATGGACAGGTCACTATGGGGATTGTTACTGATGTAAAAACTGAACTTCGTAAAGTAGAACAATATAAAGTCAACTACTCTGCGAGACCGCGAATAGACTAAAAATTTATTTTAATTACTTCCTGACCCGCATCTCATCTAAGTGAGTTGCGGGTTTTTTGTTTTATAACTTATTTTTTACACCTAAGGACTGTCAACGCGCATCTCTATTGCAGAAGCTATTCCTAAACCTAAACTTTTCCTTATGTTTCGCAATAGAAAGAAAAACTTTAAAGACAATAAAGTGTCTTCAGGTGCAATGGCAGACATTGCTTTTTTACTACTCATATTTTTTCTGGTTACCACTACTATTGTGCAGGATAGGGGCATTTTAGTAAGACTGCCTCCTGTTTCTGATGAAATTGCCCAAGTTCCACCGGGTAATTTGTTCGGGATAAAGATAAATGCAGATAATCAGCTTCTGATCAATGGCGATTTTGCCATGATCGAAGAAATCAAAGAGCGTTTGATCACCTTTATCACCAATCCTGAAAATAGACCTGATTTAGCAGAGTCTCCTCGTCGGGCTGTTGTTAGTATTCAAAATGACAGGGGCACACTATACGAAACTTACCTGAGTGCAT
>SLKL01000079.1 GCA_007134625.1 Saprospiraceae bacterium | reverse complement strand
TGGCGATAAATTTTTTCATTATCGGTATTTTTCTGTTTAGCGGAACTATATATTTATTGAGCACAGCGGGTGTTGTACATCAGATGGATGTGTCTTTCCTTGGTCCCTTGACCCCGATTGGTGGAACCATACTTATTTCAGCTTGGTTCGTTTTAATTGTAAGTGCAATTCCACAAAAAAAATGAAACGAATAGAAAAAAACCTTACCTTAGCAAGGTGAATACTTTTGTAAACTAAAAACTTAATAACATGAAGTACATTTTAACAATTTTAGTCTCATTTGCAATAATGATGACACCTGTCGCAGAAACTAAAGCGCAGAAAGTTACTGATTATGAGACAGCTGTAGGTCTTAGATTAGGATGGGGTTTTACACTATCCGGTAAACACTTTATTAATGATGCTCACGCAGTGGAAGGGATTTTGAGTTACCAGTGGGGATGGACCTTTTACAATCGAACCAGAATTGGAGCTGTATATCAGGTACACAATTCACTTGAAGACGTAATTGACGGATTGAGCTGGTATTGGGGTGTAGGGGGTCTAGTAGCATTTGAGAGCTTTTCAAGTGTTAATATCTCAACACAAACTTATTTCGGTATTATTGGTAATATAGGACTAGACTACACTGTAGAGGGAATGCCTTTGAACATAAGTCTAGACATTATGCCAAATTGGCTATTCGGATCTAGATCAGATGGTTTTGGAACAAGAAGAGGCTTCCGAGGAGACCTCGGGGGCTTAGCAGTTCGATATATTCTACAATAAAAAAAAGCCGTCTCAGAAATGAGGCGGCTTTTTTTATACTTTATTTTAAATCATTAAGCGATCTCCGGCTGATCCTCAGTTTTATTTTTCCACCACATAAACACAATTCCGCCGACAACAAGATAGGGTGCAGCAAGAAGATAAAGGATACCTCTATTTAGTCCTAGACCAGCGGTACCTCCGTCAGCCAGGTTAGACTCCACAGTCATTCTGCACATTGGGCATTGTGCCACAGCCTCGAATACAATGAAAGCTATAAACAAAAAACTTAGAAAAAAAATCCGTCTGAAACTCATAATGTTATTTTTAATAAACAACATTGCAAATATACGAAAGTTGACTTAATCAATAATAAGGCAATAACATCAAATAGCAAATAGGACCGGTAATCGCCACGTATAACCATATAGGAAAAACCCATTTAGCCATTTTTTTATGTCGCTCAAATTGTCCGGTAAAAGCACGATTGAAAGTAAATAAAATAAAAGGCAGAATAACTGCTGCCAGCACAACATGTGATATCAGAAAAAAGAAATACACATATCTGACAAATCCCTGACCTTCGTAGTAAGTTACCGGAGTAGTAATGTGGTATAGCACATAAGAAACAAGAAAGAGTACGGATAAGCCGATCGCTACGTAAATAGCGTTTTTATGAGCAGTCACATTGCCTTTCCGAATATATGAAACAGCAAACAATAAAACAACTGCTGTCAAAGCATTCATGCCAGAATGCAAAGGTGGTAGAAATGAAAAATCAATTCCTAAATCAATTTGGATATCTCTCATCCAGATCACTACTGCAAGAATAACAACAGAAACTATTATAGCTAGAATATTTAGCTTCTTCTCAAGTTTCTTGTTCTCTAATGAAACTGTACTCATATTGAAAATTTTTATAATTTCTGCCGAATGGCATCAGAATAATCTCTTCGGTTTTGGCTACCTGTAAATTGCATTGATAAATGCTCTACCAGGCGACCAACTCTATTTTCGTCTTTATAATTATAGGCTTGAATAATCTTTCCATTTTCACCAACCAGGAAAAGATAATCACTAAAAGGTGCTTTTAACTCATTCTCCTCTATACCCCATAAATCTTTCATCCCTTCAATCTCGTCCGATTCAAAAGCGAGAATTAAATGATTCGCAACCGTACCGGGATAGGATTCATATAAACGGTTAGCTATCTTCTGAGAGGAATGTTCAGCGGACGAATTGATAATATTAAGGTAAATCACCTCATCTCTGCTTGCAAATTGTTCAATCAATCCAACATATCTCGAAGCAAATAAATCGAAGTAATTTTCTTCGAGTGGCACGATTCCAACCACAACAAGTTTACCCTCTAATAAAGAGGGGTCAATGTATCTATCTCTAAAGTCATAAGAACCCTCAATAGAAAACACTCCTATTTCTTCTAGTTCAGAAATAGCTTCAATGCGATAATCCATACCAGATCGAAGGTAGTACCATGATATGAATGGAAAAATAAACAGTATAAGAAGAACGGCAATTAATTGAAGCCTTGGTTTTTTCATACTAAACATTGTCGCTTATTATAACAAAAGGGGCAAAGATTAGTTACCCCTTTTACATTATATTCGCTGTTTGACAAACCTGAATTAAATCAATACAAAACTAATCAAGAAGTTCAATAGTATCTTCTAATTCGGCATCGTCAATTACACCCTGAGTTTCAATCTCAAATTCAGTCTTATATTCTAACCTTTTCTCACCCCACCATGCTCCATCCCAAAGAAAGGCTACTATCGCCCAAACCAATAAAATAAAAGGCAACAAAATACTAGACACAAGACCTTTTACTTCATATTTTAAGTGCATAAACTCACCCATAATAAAATAGGCTTTGTAAATACTCAATCCTATCATGGCAATATAAATTAACCATTTCGGAAGATAAAAACCGGAAATAATATACCCCTTGCCTAAAAGGGCTATAGCTACCTCAGCAACAGTTATTAGTGCAAGAAGTACAAGTCCCTTAAAAACAGTTTTTTTAGCCTCTTCATAACTTACATGTCCCATTATAGATAATTTTTAAAGTAGATAAAATACAAGAAATACAAAAACCCATACCAGATCGACAAAGTGCCAATAAAGACCTACTTTCTCAACCATCTCATATCCATTTTTGCGTTTTACATAGAGCCCACTGGCGGCGTTTATTGCAATAATTAACAATAGAATCAAGCCACTTAAAACGTGAAAACCATGGAATCCGGTAATAAAATAAAACAAAGAACCAAAAGCAGGAGGACCTAATTCTTGACGTTTTATTTCACCATCAGCTGTTTTGTAGGGAATCTGATTCCACTCACCGTCTTTTTTATGAATAAGGTAATAAGCTCCGGCTTCGAAGGTATCACCTGCTTGAATATCATATCCATCCCCGGCAAGATAAGTACCAGACTCAATATGTCTTCCAAAAGGATTCTCACTCAAAGTCATATGCTCTTTAACGATAAGGGTATGCCATTCCCAAGCCTGACATCCCAAGAACGTAGCACCACCTAAAATCGTCATTAAGAGCCAGAAAACAACTCCCTTCTTATTTTCTCGCTGTCCTTCCTGAACAGCCCTAACCATTGTGGCGGAACTGGCAATCAGAACGAAGGTCATCAAGGTAACAAATATCAAAGGCATTCCGGTCAAACCTCCCGGAAAACTCTGAAATACAAAATCCGGCTCGGGCCAGGTAGGCACACTAAACCTTAAAGCACCGTAAGCGATCAAGAAGCCTGCAAATGTAAACGCATCCGACATGATAAAGTACCACATCATCAATTTACCATAACTGGCTTTAAACGGCTCACTTCCACCATCCCAGGAGACCTCATTATTTTTAGTGGTCTCGAGATCCTGATTAATAGTTTCTGTAGACATCGAGTATTTATTTTTGTCCTAAAATCACAAGTCAAATAATGACTTACTTTTTCTTTTTTTGTTATCAACTATATTCAAGTCACTGTAAACTTTTTAATCCAACTACTGCAGAATAAAAAACAGTAACAAATATATCCAAAGTATATCAACAAAGTGCCAATAATGCACCATCATCTTAAATCTTGTCTTTCGCTTATGAGAAAAACCATTGGGCAACAGGTACATTTTTAATACCCCTACTGCCAGAGCTGCCAGACCACCAAGTACGTGTAAGGCGTGTACCCCCGAAATAACATAAACGAAAGAACCTGCAGGATTTCCTGTTAATTCAACACCACTGTCGGTCATCGCCAACCACCCCAGATATTGAGTAACTACAAAAAGTACACCCAAAACAAATGTAACAAGATAAAGCTTCTTGTACATTTGGATATTTCTGGCGAGAAAATTCTTATATGCAAAATGAATGGTAAAGCTACTTGCCACAATGATTAAAGTGGACCAGAAAAACCATTCAGGTAACCTGAACTCTAACCAATTCCCCTGTGCCTGACGAACAATGTAGGCACTAGTGAAAGCAGCAAACATCATTAAGATACTACCATTTGCTATCCACAAACCAAAAACTTCAGGCTCAATCCCTTTTGATCGTGTATTTGTATTTGAAGTCATATTCTTTTAAAATACAATTTTATCCATTAGAAAAACGATCAATACCATTGGCAAATAAACAAAAGAACTGAACATCAATTTTCTTGCTGATGCATCATTGGCTTCCTTTGCAAAATTATAAGCCATGTAACAATACCACACAGCCAATAATGCTGCAATAAATCCACTCAGCAGGGTACTTAGTCCAAAAACCCAAGGAAGGAATGAAAAAGGAACCAATAGTATAGAATATAGAAAGGAATTCCAACCTACACTACTATCCTTTTTTCCTTCACGACCAGGCAGTAGATAAAAACCTGCTTTTTTATAATCATCATCTGCTAACCAGGCAATAGCCCAGAAGTGTGCAAATTGCCACAAAAACTGAATAGCAAAAAGGCTCGCTGCAAGAGCAGTAATTTCACCCGTCGCAGCAGTAACACCGATAATAACCGGTAAAGCTCCCGGAAATGCACCAACAGCAACAGCTAATGGAGTTAAACGCTTCAAAGGCGTGTAAATAAAGGAATAACTAATTAACGCAACCATTCCAAGAAACCCTGTAATCGGATTGAAGGCTGATAATATAACTAATCCTAATAAGCACAGCATTCCTGCAGCTATCAATGCGGAAGAAACCGACATTCTGCCTGCTGCAACGGGACGACCTGCTGTCCTTACCATAAGCTTATCGTAATCGCGCTCAAGTATCTGATTCAAGGCATTAGCTGCAGCAGTTACAGCAAAGCCACCAATCCACAGCATAGCTAATCCCAAAAAAGTTATATGCGGTACAGCTATCATGTAAGCTAAAACAGACGAAAGTACAACTACAAAGGATAACCTGAACTTAAACAACTGAGCCAAATCTTTAATGAAGGAATTTCCCTCATTAATACTTATACTTTCAACTACAGTTATTGGCTTTCTGATTTTTCTCACTATAATTTATTCTATTCTAATGTTTAGAGAATGAAAATTCGTTAATGAACTCCTGCTTTTTTCTCTTCTTCTGACAGAGGCTCAATTTGAGAAACGAAGTCCCTGTCACCTTTACTGTAATCATAACTCCATCTGTGCACAGTAGGAATCTTACCGGGCCAGTTACCATGACCTGCGTTGATTGGGGTAGTCCACTCAAGAGTAGTAGCACCCCATGGATTTTTAACTTTCACTTTCTTTCCGTACCATATACTGTAGAAGAAATTAATAACAAATACCAATTGTACTACAAATACTAAGATAGCAGCGATAGTAATGAATTGGTTCATACCACTAAAATGGGAGAAAGACTCGAAAGTATCAAAAGAGTAATATCTTCTTGGTACACCAGCTATACCCAGGTAATGCATAGGCCAGAAAATCAGATAAGCACCTATCAGCGTAAACCAAAAATGTACTTTACCTAAAAATTCATTCATAAACCTGCCGTACATTTTAGGAAACCAGTGATAGACCCCTGCAAAAGTACCGAAGAATGCAGCTACACCCATAACAATATGGAAGTGAGCAACAACGAAGTAAGTATCGTGAAGCTGGATATCAATTGCCGAGTTACCAAGGAATATACCGGTCAAACCACCTGATATAAACATAGATACAAATCCAATTGCGAAAAGATTGGCAGAATTAAAACGAATACTACCCCCATATAAGGTGGCGATCCAATTAAATACCTTCACCGCGGACGGAACAGCAATAATCAGCGTAAACAATACAAAGATCATCGCCATATATGGATTAATCCCGGATACAAACATATGGTGTGCCCATACCAAAAATGAAAGAAAAGCAATCGCTAAAATAGAAAACACCATCGCTTTGTAACCAAAAATTGGTTTTCGACTATGTATCGCGAGCACTTCGGACACTATACCCATGGCAGGCAAAATAATAATATATACCTCAGGGTGACCAAGGAACCAGAAAAGGTGTTGATACAATATCGGGCTTCCCCCAACATGATCAAGAGCCTGACCACCAATATAAATTTCACTCAGGTAGAAAGATGTACCAACACTTCTATCAAAAAACAATAATAGAAATCCCGACACCAATACAGGAAATGAAAGCAGACCAATTACAGCTGTAATTAAAAAAGCCCATATCGTAAGTGGCAGTCTCCACATACTCAAACCTTTAGTTCTCATATTCAGGATAGTAGTCACATAATTGATACCACCCAAAAGCACTGAGACCACAAATAGCGTCAAACTCAACAGCCAAAGTGTCATACCGGCCCCACTACCCGAAGCCGCCTGAGGCAAGGCACTGAGCGGAGGATATGCCACCCAACCACCTGAAAACGCACCTGTACTCAAAAATAATGAGAAAAAGAGTACAACTCCTGCAAGGAAAAAGAACCAATAGGACAGCATATTTAGAAAAGGAGATGCCATATCTCTGGCACCAATCTGCAATGGAATCAAAAGATTAGAAAACGTTCCACTTAATCCCGCTGTCAAAACAAAAAAGACGAGAATTGTACCGTGCATGGTCACCATAGCATAGTAGAATTCCGGGGAAATAGAACCAATTCCAGCGTCATTAACTACTATCCATTTTCCAAGGAACGGCTGCAACCAAGCCATATTCTCCTCGGGAAATCCAAGCTGAAGACGGAAGATCAAAGACATCAATCCACCGATGAAAGCCCAGAAAATACCCGTGATAAGAAATTGCTTTCCTATCATCTTATGATCCATGCTAAAAATGTAGTGGGAGATAAAGTTAGTTTGATACTTATCTCCATGATGATGATCGTGAAAATGATCATCATATCCATATTTCTCGATCAACTGATCCGAAACATCCTGTACAGCTACTTGAGTTTGTGCCATTTTATTAATTATTTACTTTTGAATAAATTGGATCCTTTACCAATTA
>SLKL01000134.1 GCA_007134625.1 Saprospiraceae bacterium | reverse complement strand
TTTCAGTATTTGTTTTTTTTATAATAAGTTTAGACCTTTGCATCAGCATTATCAATCACAGACCTTTAAAATCATTTAGCATGAATATCGAATTAGCAAAAAAGAAATTAGAAAAGATCAACAGACTTATTGATACATTTGAACCGGGAGATAGTCATGTATCCCGTCTTGAAAAAGATTTGATCATGAGTTATACCAGAGAATTTTATGAGGCCATTGCAGAGCCAGTCAATGGGGCTGTTAAATATTCAAAGCAACAAACTCAACCAAAAACTGTATCCACAACACCAACAAAAAGGGTTCAGGTTCAAGCTGAACCACAACCGAAACAAGAAATAAAAGAAGAGGTTATCATTCAGCAATACAGTGAGCAGGAAAAACAAGCTGAAAAAGTTGCTTCTGAAGAAATTATAGAGGAAGCCGTAGCAGTTGAAGCTGTTGTAGAAAAACCTGAACCTGCCCCTGAGCAAAAAATTGAGTCTAAGGAAACTGAAGAAATTAAAGAAGAAGCTGTTGTGGAAGCAGCCCCTAAAGTAGAAAAGGCACCCATTAAAGAAACCGCCGAGGTAGCCACTGCGACTATAGGAAAAAGCACAAATAATCCTGAACTACTTGAACTTTTTTCTATTAAAAAAGCCAATGAGATTTCTGAAAAATTAAGCCAATTGCCGATCAGTGACTTGAATAAAGCCATGGGTGTTAATGAAAAAATATTTGTAAAAAATGAGTTGTTCGGAGGTGACGATAATGTATTCAGATCAACTCTGAGCAAATTAAATACCTTCCAGAATTTTGATGAAGCTAAGGATTATCTCGCAAACGAGGTTGCAGGTTCATTTGAGTGGACAGCTCCCGATAAGTCAAAAAAAGCTAAAAACTTTATTCAATTGGTTTATCGCAGATATAAGTAAGTAAGGCTTAGTTCAAACTTATTGCTTATGTGCTTGTTTGTCTTCTATTGAAAATAGCCAATTGTGACAGAAGATAACATCAAACATCGATTTCTCTCATCTGTAAGGTTTCCACTTTACTTTGTACTGACGTTATGGATTATTCATATTTTTAGTTGGTTAACAGGGATTTCATTACATTGGTTAGGGGTTTACCCCCGAACCACTTCCGGTTTGATGGGAGTGCTTTCAGCTCCATTTATTCACGGTGATTTTCTGCATCTTTTTTCAAATTCTATACCTTTTTTGCTATTGACCTTCATGCTTTTTTTCTTCTACAGAAAAATTGCTGTGCAGAGTTTTGTTCTAATCTACCTTATGACCGGATTATTGGTTTGGATATTTGCACGCTCGAGCTATCATATTGGTGCATCAGGGGTGATTTATGGATTAGTAGCATTTATTTTTTGGTCCGGCATTTTTCGAAGGAATCTAAAGTCCATAGTTCTTGCCCTCGTAGTCACTGTCCTCTATAGTGGTTACTTTCTGGGAATCGTACCCGGAGAAGAAGGCATTTCCTGGGAAAGTCACCTTCTCGGAGGAATTGTTGGTATTATAGTAGCCTTTATCTACAGATCTGATTTGGAACAGGAAGAACTTGAGCAAAGAAAAAAGGAATGGGATTCAGAGCTGGAACTGGGAGAACAAACTTATTTTTTTCCTCCGGATGTTTTTGATGATAAAAAAGGCATGTAATATTAAAGCCCCATCCACTGTATTAAATTTTCACCTCAAGTAAAGGGACTCATTTATTATTTTTTTGCATTATGTATAAATAATTTGATTTGTGGGTCGTACATAATAGAATTTTATTACTTTTGTAATTGAATTCAACTCAGACAATGGCAAGAAGAGGGAGAAAAAAGAAATCGAAAAACTTGTTTTCAGTTTTTTCTAAGAACCAATCGATAAGAGGCATAATCGGTCTATTTATCATTGCATTGTCTTTGTATTTAGCTATTGCACTGATTTCTTACATTTTTACCTGGAAGGAAGACTTTGCTTTAGTGGGAAAACTTGATGGGGAATTTTTATTGGACAGTGATCAACAGGCAAAAAACTGGATGGGTAGATTAGGAGCATATCTGGCTAACTATTTTTTCTTCTACGGTTTTGGTCTCGCTTCCTTGGTAATTCCATTCATTGTGTTTAAGTTTGGAGAACTCTTGACTTTTGGAGGAACTGCATCCAAGTTTTTCAGAAATACGCTATACAGCTTATATACTCTGGTATTACTCGCTGTTATATTTGACTTTTTTTCTGCTGAAAGCGATTTTCCATGGGGAGGGGGCATTGGTCAATCCATACAAATCTGGGTCTCTGATTTTATCGGCAGAGTGGGTACTGTTATTTTGTTGCTTTTCCTTACTGCCACCTATGTCATTCTTCTATTTAATATCAACCTTCGTGAAGTAAAGGGTTTTGAAAATTTACCATCATTTAAAGTCCCGGGATTTCTAAATGGGATGGGAAATAAAGTCGAATCAGAAAATAAGACTGAAGATGAAAACACCTACCCCTCTAATGCTGAAATGAATGCCGAATATGCCTATACAGAAGTAAAAATGGATGATTCAGAGGAAGTAAAGGTTATAGAGCCGGAATTGAGTGTAAGAGAGGAAGAAACCGAAAATCAATCAAACGAGAACGATTTTGAAGAGGTAGAAGCCATTGAAAAAACCAATGCTAAAAACGAAGAAAAGAATACCGAAATTGAGATCAACAAGCAAGGTGATATCAATCCTGAAATGGATATCGCAACAGAGGATAAAAATGGAGATGAGGAGGCATATGATCCTTCTCTGGAATTATCAAATTACCAAAAGCCTGTATTAGACCTCCTTGCATCCCATGATTCCGGAAAGGTTTCTATCAATCGGGAAGAATTGGAAGAGAATAAAAATCAGATTATTCGGACGCTCTCCAATTACAATATAGATATCACCAAAATTAGAGCGACAATTGGTCCGACAGTAACGCTTTATGAAATAGTTCCGGCGCCGGGAGTTAGAATATCTAAGATAAAAAATCTGGAAGACGACATAGCACTTTCACTTGCTGCATTAGGTATCAGGATTATTGCACCCATACCGGGTAAGGGTACAATTGGTATTGAAGTACCTAATAAGAAAAAACAAATTGTCTCGCTGAAAGAATTGATTAAACACGAAAAATTCGCTTCTACAAATATGTCATTACCCATCGCTTTGGGTAAAACCATATCCAATGAAGTTTTTATAGCTGACTTAGCTAAAATGCCACACTTACTCATGGCAGGTGCTACGGGACAAGGAAAGTCTGTTGGTATTAATGCTATTTTGATCAGCTTGCTCTACCACAATCACCCATCCAAAGTAAAACTGGTACTGATCGACCCTAAAAAAGTGGAATTGTTCCCTTATGGAGGTCTGGAAAACCATTTTCTCGCCATGATGCCGGGACAGCAAGAACCCATTATCACTGACACAACGAAAGTTATAGAAACCTTAAATTCACTCTGTATTGAAATGGATCAGCGGTATGATTTATTGAAAAGAGGTAGAGCCAGAAATATCCGGGAGTACAACAAGAAGTTTGTTGATCGCCAACTCAATCCACTAAAGGGCCACAAATACCTTCCATTTATTGTATTGGTTATTGATGAGTTTGCGGATTTGATTATGACCGCAGGAAAGGATATTGAGATGCCAATAGCGAGATTGGCGCAATTAGCGCGGGCGGTTGGGATACACCTTGTTATAGCTACTCAACGCCCATCTGTAAATATCATTACCGGTATCATCAAAGCCAACTTCCCCGCCCGTGTCGCCTATAAGGTAACCTCCAAAATAGACTCAAGAACAATATTAGATGGAGGTGGTGCCGATCAGTTAATTGGACGCGGAGATATGCTACTATCCGTAAGTGGTAATATCATTCGATTACAATGTGCTTTTGTCGATACTCCCGAAGTTGAAAAGGTATTGGACTTTATTGCAGATCAACAAGGTTACCCTGAACCCTATCTCCTACCGGAATTCAGCACTGAGGAATCTACCGGTCCGGGCGGCATAACTATCGCTGAATTAGATGAAATGTTCAGTGATGCTGCCGCATTGGTGGTACAGGCTCAAAGTGGCTCCACCTCCATGATTCAACGTAAACTAAAATTAGGCTTTAACCGCGCAGGTAGAATCATGGATCAATTGGAAGCTTTTGGTATCGTTGGTCCAAGCGAAGGGTCTAAAGCCCGTGAGGTTCACGTTCACTCGGATGATGAACTGCAAAGGTTACTAAAAGAGATTTTTCAACAATCCTAAAAGAGCTCCACTTAACTAGTCAAAAAATCTTCTAAATCTACTTTACCTTCATAAACTTTTTGTACCGGTCCGCTAAGCCATACATCAGAAAGAAGGATTTCTGAGTAATTTCCTATTTCAACTTCAAGAGTACCCCCTTTGGAAATAATTGTATAAACTCCTCCTGATTTTCGTTTCCAGGCCAGATAAGCAGCTATAGCTACCGCTCCTGTACCACAGGCATATGTAAAATCCTCTACTCCCCTTTCAAAGGTAAATACACTACATTTAGACATGTCATTAGGGTGAAGTTCAATAAAATTAACATTTGTCCCCCCTCCTTTTTTGAAAAGGGGATGATGTCGCAAGTACAAAGCTTCTTTTAATAAGGTATCTTTTGTCGATTGAGACAAATCAATTTCCACAATTAGGTGTGGTGAACCGGTATCTGTGAAAAAGCCCAATTCTGTGCTTTGCTTTAAGTGAATATCTTTCATCTTGATTTTTACTTTGTCGGTTTCGCAACCAGCACTAAATTTGGTCTCCCAAAAATAAAAATCAATTGACCCGGTATTTATAAAACCAGATTTTAAAGCAAAAGTAAGAGCGCATCTACTCCCATTTCCACAAAGACTTCCCCTTTTTCCGTCACTATTGTAAAAATACACCTTTAGTTCTTTACCAGCCTTGTTCTCTAAAAACATAAAACCATCGGCACCAATGCCCAATCTTCGGTCACACAAAAGATTGATTATTTTTTCTCTTTCACTTTCTCCCTCATTAAGTAAAAATAAATCATTTGATAGGATAAAGTCATTGCCTGCTCCATGATATTTGGAAAAATTAAACTTCATTGTCATCTTTTAAAGTACAGGGCGTATGCCATCAACTCCCCCACCTAAGTCTCCGTAGGTACAATGCCTGTAAATAAACAAAGTAAGGAAAAATAAAATGACAATTGCAGACCATCTTAGAAAGTTGGGACTCCAGACCGTTCCAACATATTCGCTCTCTTTTTCGTTATTATCTTGTTTTTGCTCTTTTTCTTCAGACATAGTTGTATTTTTATGAATCAACAAATTTATTAAATTATTTGTAAGAATACGAAGTTGAATAGATGCAAGAAAAAAATTTATAAAAAAGTACTTAAATACCTCTACCCATACCATGGTAACATTAAGACAAATTCTAATTCTGATTTCAGTTGCAATTTTAGTTTCAGTTGCATCAATTATAGTTTACGATTACTACTTTAAGGAAGAAAAAGTGGTAATTATGCAAGCGCCGAGAACAACTGCCATTCAAGCAAATGATATTCTCTTGTCCGGGGAGTTACAAAGGCATTTTCAGTCTTCTGCACCGACTGATTTTATTCACGCTGCTTCTACAGCAGCACCTGCAGTAGTTTACATACGTGCTAATAATAGTGGTCTTTCCTCTTTGCGTGGTCAGAGTAATGCAGCGGGATCAGGTGTAATTATTTCCCCGGATGGTTATGTTGCGACCAATAACCATGTAATCGAAAATGGTACAGACATTGTAGTTGTCCTCAATGATCGTAGAGAGTTTTCTGCTAAAGTTGTCGGAACTGACCCAACTACTGATTTAGCTCTTTTAAAAATAGAGGCAGAAGAACTACCCTACTTAATATTTGGCAATAGCGATTCTCTGCAGGTAGGAGAATGGGTACTTGCTGTGGGGAATCCTTTTCGTTTACAATCTACGGTAACTGCAGGTATCGTTAGTGCAAAGGGAAGAAATATTAACATCCTTGATACTCAATACGGGATTGAGTCTTTCATTCAAACAGATGCTGCTGTAAACCCCGGTAACAGTGGTGGCGCGCTTGTCAATACTAATGGTGAATTGGTCGGTATCAATACTGCAATTATCACCTACTCTGGTAGATATGAAGGCTACTCTTTTGCTATTCCATCTAACCTTGCCATGAAGGTACTTTATGACTTAATGGAATTTGGATCCGTCCACAGAGGTTTGCTTGGTATTCAGGCAACGAGTGTTAATGCTGAAATGGCTTCTGAACTTAATTTAGAAAGTCCCAGAGGGGTATTTATCCAAAGAATAACAGCCGGAAGTGGTGCTGAAGAAGCGGGTCTGAAGAGAGGCGATGTAATAATTAGTATAGACAACAGGCAGGTGAATACTTTGCCTGAGCTTTTAGAAACGCTGGGTAGATACCGCCCTGGGGACAAAGTTGAGGTAGGCTTTATCAGGGATGGAGAACTAAAAAATACGGTGTCAATACTAAAGAATCAATTGAATACCACCGATCTCATTTCAGTTCGTCGCGATAAGGTGTTGACAGATTTAGGTTTTGAAGTAAGGGATTTGCTACCTGCAGAAAAAAGAAGAATTGAGGTTGAAGGAGTAAAAGTTATCTCAATTTATCGATCAAGCACTATCGCGCGGACTCGTATGGAACCCGGTTACATCATTACCAAAATGAATGAGACCCCAATAACAAGTGCAGAGCAACTGGTTACGCTACTCTCCGAAACAAGGGGTAGAATCTTTTTTGAGGGTTATTATGAACAGCACGGTGGTCCATGGTGGTACGCTTTTCATAGATAGTCAGGTTTCTCATGTGATTTAACGGTATTTATCTAATTTAGTGGGAATATCCTCTATCTTTGGTTTAAATAATGTTAATTTATAATGGATAATTAATACTTAAAAACAAAGCAGCCAGAAGCCAGAAACCAGAAGCCAGTAGCCTTTAGGGCACGTAATGAAATGGAGTGGATTGACGAGAATAATTGATAATTGACAATTTCAGGCACTGACAATTAGGAATGATTAAATTTAATGGGGAATTCTAAATATCCTTCTTGAATTCTCTGTGAGCTCCGTGATCTCTGCTGTAAAAAGAAACGTGAATTCTTGGGTTATCCCTAAAATTCAGAACTCCAATAAATTAT
Source organism: Saprospiraceae bacterium (assembly GCA_007134625.1). Classification (GTDB taxonomy): domain Bacteria; phylum Bacteroidota; class Bacteroidia; order Chitinophagales; family Saprospiraceae; genus PWJY01. The sequence goes on along the minus strand of SLKL01000134.1, from coordinate 60 downwards.
TTTAATATTTTTGAACCACATAGGACTATTTTATTGAAGCTTGAAAATTCTGATTTCATA
>SLKL01000139.1 GCA_007134625.1 Saprospiraceae bacterium | reverse complement strand
TCTGATCTAAAAACTGCGAGAGCTGCGATGTCCCAAAGAAAGAGTTAATCACAGATGACATCGTTCTTGCATTGATAAGATCAACGGGGGTAAATACCTCATTATCTCTCACATTCATCCTTTCTCTGATTGTTCTGGCCATTCTGGCAAGACCAACACCAAACTGAGCATAAAGCTGCTCCCCTACTGTTCTTACCCTACGATTACTAAGATGATCAATATCATCTAACTCAGCCTTTTGGTTAATCAACTGAATTAAATACTGAACTATCTCAATGATGTCTTCTTTGGTCAAAACCTGAACCTCAGGATCTATATCAAGAGATAACTTACGATTGATTTTATATCTACCAACTTCACCTAGGTTATACCTTCTGTCAGAAAAGAAAAGCTTGTCGATAATACCTCTAGCTGTTTCTTCATCCGGTGGATCAGTTCCTCTAAGTTGACGGTAAATATGTTGAACCGCTTCAATTTCTGAACTTGAAGGGTCTTTTTGTAGTGTATTGTATATAATTGAGTAATCCTCTTCAATATCTTCCTTTTGAAGAATGACTGTCTCTGTATCTGCCTCAACAATAAGGTTAATATTATCTGCATCAAGGATCATATCTCTTTCAAGAATGATCTCATTTCTTTCAATTGTAACAACTTCACCCGTATCCTCATCAACAAAATCTTCTGTCCACTTTCTCAAAACACGAGCAGCGAGTTTCCTGCCAATGGCTTTCTTCAATGAAGTCTTGTTAGCCTTAATCTCTTCAGCAAGTCCAAAAATGGTCAGGATTTCTTTATCTGAATCAAATCCAATAGATCTCAACAAAGTAGTTACAGGGAATTTTTTCTTCCTGTCAATATAGGCATACATTACCATATTGATATCCGTAGCGAATTCCATCCAGGCACCTTTAAACGGAATTACTCTGGCTGAATAAATCTTAGTACCATTAGGGTGAAAACTCTGAGAGAAAAACACACCTGGAGACCTATGAAGTTGAGATACGATTACTCGTTCAGCACCATTAATTACGAATGTTCCCTTTGGGGTGATATATGGAATATTTCCAAGAAAAACATCCTGAACAATAGTTTGAAAATCAATATGTTCTTCATCATTACAGGACAACCTCAATTTAGCTTTCAGTGGAACACTGTAGGTTAAACCTCTTTGTTTACACTCATCAATGCTGTAACGAGGCGGGTCAATAAAGTAGTCCAAAAATTCAAGGACGAAAATATTTCTTGCGTCTGTGATGGGGAAATTTTCCTGAAAAACGCGATAAAGTCCTTCATTAATACGATTTTCAGGAGTGGTGTCTAACTGAAAAAATTCCTTGAAAGATTGCAATTGAATTTCAAGGAAATCAGGATATTCGTTAAGGAGAATAGTTTTACCAAAATTCACCCTGTTATTATCTTTTTTTAATACGGATGCTGTAGATGCCATTGAATAAAAATTTTTACCGGATAATATTTAAAATCAGGGTCTGTCAACCCTTATACATCAAACCAGTATAGCCTGCGCATGAACATGCGCAGGCTCGACCAGTATATTACTATAATCGGAGATCAACCGTCAAAGTATCACCTCCGCTTATTTCAACTCAACAGATGCACCAACCTCTTCCAAAGCAGCTTTGATTTGCTCAGCTTCTTCCTTAGGAACACCCTCCTTTACAGGAGAAGGAGCACCATCAACAAGATCCTTAGCATCTTTAAGGCCAACACCTAAAAGATTTTTAACCTCTTTAACTACCTTTAATTTGGCAGCACCTGCGCTTGTTAAGATAACATCGAATTCAGTTTTTTCAGCAGCAGCTTCGCCACCACCTCCACCGGGACCGGCAGCAACAGCAACTGCAGCAGCAGCCGGCTCAATACCGTATTCCTCTTTCATGATTTCTGCCAACTCATTTACCTCTTTTACGGTAAGATTGACTAGTTGTTCTGCGATTTCTTTTAAATCAGCCATATCAATTTGTTTTAATTTTGTTCAAAAAATATATTTTTGAGTGTCGTTAACACTTGGAAGCCAAATTTTAATTATGCGGGACGCTCTTCTAAAGCCTTCAATAGACCAGAAAGTGTGTTACCACCTGATTGAAGTGCGCCAATAACATTTTTAATTGGTGATTGTAACAATAATATAACATCACCAAGTAAATCTTCTTTCGATTTCAGATCAGCCAAAGTATCTATTTGTTCGTCACCTATATAGATACCTTCCTCTATATAAGCAGCTTTTAAAATTGGACGATCTTTCGTTTTTCTGAATTCCTTCAGCACCTTTCCCGGTGCATTAGCTGTTTCAGTAAATAAAATTGCTGTAGGTCCTTTCAATGCGTCGAAAAGTGGAGCATACCTATCACCATTTTCTAAGCTTTCCATTGCAATTTTAGCAAGGGTATTTTTAACTACCTTCATTTCAATTCCCTTCTCAAAACACATCTTTCTGAATTGATTCACTTCTTCAACGGTAAGTTTTGAAGCATCAGTTATGTAGAAAAAGGGTGTATTCGCGAATTTATCTTTAAGAAGTTCAACAACCTCTACTTTTTTCTCTTTTTTCATTTTTACTAGCTTTTAAAGTTGAAGATTACTTTATAGTCTTGGGATCAATTTTTATACCGGGGCTCATCGTAGAAGCCATGGTAATGCTTTTCATATAAGTCCCTTTAGAAGAAGCGGGTTTCATTTTCATTAAAGTTTGAAGGAATTCATTCGCATTTTGCACAAGTTTTTCCTCAGAAAACTCAACCCTTCCAATGGTGGAATGAATGATACCATACTTATCCACTCTAAATGAAATCTTTCCCTTTTTCACATCTTCTACAGCAGCAGCAACATCATTTGTTACAGTACCTGTTTTGGGGTTAGGCATTAAGCCACGTGGACCCAGAACTCGCCCTAATCTACCAACAACACCCATTACACCAGGCATAGCAACGACGACATCAAAGTCTGTCCATCCACCCTGAACTTTTTGCACTAGATCATCCAGACCAACAAAATCAGCCCCTGCATCTTTAGCTTCCTGTTCCTTATCCGGGGTACAGAAAACCAAAACAGTTTTAGACTTTCCTGTACCATTTGGCAATGTAACAGTTCCTCTTATTGCCTGATCAGCTTTACGTGGGTCAACACCAAGGTTGACATGTACATCAACTGAAGCATTGAATTTGGCGGTATTAACCTTTTTTACCAATTCAGCAGCTTCATTTAAATTGTAGAGTTTTGAAGAATCTACCAAGGCATTAACAGCCTTTCTCTTCTTTGATAATTTTGCCATTATAAAAAATTTTGAGGTCAAACACAAAAATAAATTGCTCCCTCGGTTAATTAATTTTTATTTAAGCCTCAGCTTGTTCCCATGGTGGAGTACCACTTACAGTAATACCCATACTACGAGCAGTCCCGGCTACCATTTTCATCCCCGATTCAACAGTCATTGCATTCAGGTCGGGCATTTTATTCTCAGCAATTGCCTTAATTTGATCCCATGTTACACTTCCAACTTTATCCCTATTGGGCTCAGAAGATCCACCTTTTAATTTAGCTGCTTCAAGCAATTGTGCAGCAGCCGGGGGTGTTTTTATAACAAAATCAAATGACTTATCTTTATATACGGTTATAACAACCGGACAAAGTTTACCCTGGTTTTCCTGAGTCTGTGCATTGAATCTTTTACAGAACTCCATAATATTAACCCCTTTGGCACCCAAAGCAGGACCAACAGGAGGGGCAGGGTTTGCAGCACCACCTCTAACTTGTAATTTGATAAACGTTTCGACTTCCTTAGCCATTTTTCAATACTGTTTGAATCGGAAAGTCTGGGAAGCATTTGGAGAAGAAGCAAGCTTTCCGATTGATTATAAAATTAATTTTGTTTTTCTACTTGTATATAATTTAACTCTACCTCTGTAGGTCTCCCAAATATTTTAACAGAGACTTTAAGTTTTTTCTTGTCTTCATAAACTTCAAGAATATCTCCTATAAAATTATTAAATGGACCATCTGTTATTTTAACAGTTTCACCAACAATATAAGGCTCAATCAATGCTTCGCCAATATCTTGAGATTCATCAACCTTACCCAACATTCTATTTGCTTCGTTCTCATTCATTGGGATTGGGTTATTTCTTCCCAAAAAATGGATTACGTTAGGTATGTTAGCAATTGCCTGAATCATCTCACCTGTAAAATGCTTACTCAAAGCTTGAACAAGGATATAACCCGGTAAAATATTTCTTTCTTGAACAATTTTCTTTCCACTTCGAATTTTATACACTTTCTCCGTGGGAACAAGAATCTGAGTCACTACATCCTCCCATCCAGAACGCTTTACTTCCAGTTCAATTCTTTCCTTAATCTTACGTTCTTTACCACTTATCACTCTTAAGGAATACCAACGTTTTTCTTCAGACATTTTTTTAGATTATCTAATTGACTATAAGCTGTATATTCCTTGCAACAACTGATTCCAAACAAAATCCATTACAAAAATAATGAGTGTAATAATTATTGAACCAACAATCACTACTCTAGTAGTTTCCAAAAGATTGGGCCAAGTTGGCCAGGTAACCTTATTCACCAGCTCATTATAACTTTCTTTGATGTGTTGAACAAATACGTTCATAAGTTTGGATTTTAAATTTGCACGGGCAGTAGGACTTGAACCCACAGCCTACGGTTTTGGAGACCGTCGCTCTACCAGTTGAGCTATGCCCGTAATTATAGAAAACTTTTATAAATAAAACAGATCTTGTTGAAAAGGAAAATTTAGTACCCCAATATTGGGGTACTAAACTTCCGTAAAACTATCAATTTACCTGCTTTATTCAATTAAAAGCATAAATTATTCAAGAATTTCTGTAACCTGACCGGCACCAACTGTTCTACCACCTTCTCTGATCGCAAAACGAAGACCTTTCTCCATTGCAATAGTATTGATTAGATTTACAGTCAATGTAACGTTATCACCAGGCATCACCATTTCTACTCCATCCGGCAACATCACATCACCAGTAACGTCCGTAGTACGGAAGTAAAACTGAGGTCTGTACCCCTTCATAAATGGTGTATGTCTTCCACCTTCTTCTTTACTCAAAACATAAACCTCACATTTGAACTTTCTGTGTGGCTTAACAGATCCGGGAGCACAGATAACCATACCTCTGCTGATCTGCTTTTTGTCAATACCCCTTAGAAGAAGACCAGCATTGTCACCAGCCTCACCTCTATCAAGAAGTTTTCTAAACATCTCAACACCAGTGATAGTTGAAGTTAATGGCTTAGCACCGTCAGGCATCATACCAATGATTTCAACACCTTCACCAACTTTGATTACACCTCTCTCGATTCTACCTGTAGCAACAGTACCACGACCTGTAATAGAGAATACATCCTCAACCGGCATAAGGAACGGTTGATCTACCAAACGCTCAGGCTGTGGAATGTCATTATCAACAGCTTCCATTAGTTTTTTAATTTGGCCAACTGCTTCAGCATCTCCTTCAAGAGCTTTAAGAGCAGAACCGGGTACAATGCTGATGTTATCACCGTCAAACTCATATTGGCTAAGAAGCTCTCTTACTTCCATTTCAACCAGTTCGAGCATTTCTTCATCATCAACAAGGTCAACTTTGTTAAGAAATACAACGATATTAGGAACACCAACCTGTCTTGCAAGAAGAATATGCTCTCTTGTTTGAGGCATAGGTCCATCAGTTGCAGCAACAACCAAAATAGCACCATCCATCTGAGCAGCACCCGTAACCATGTTTTTTACATAATCGGCGTGACCGGGACAATCTACGTGAGCGTAGTGTCTGTTAGCTGTTTCGTATTCAACGTGAGCCGTATTAATAGTTATACCTCTTTCTTTTTCTTCAGGAGCAGCATCGATAGCATCATAATCCATCTTTTTCGCTAGTCCATCATTGGATAACACGTTAGTGATCGCTGCAGTAAGTGTAGTTTTACCGTGATCGACGTGTCCAATAGTACCCACATTTAAGTGGGGTTTTGATCTTTCAAACGTTTCCTTTGCCATCAGTTTAAATTTTTAAGCAGATTTATAAATAAATTAATAGTTTACACAATAAAACAAGAGCCAATGAAGGGATTTGAACCCCCGACCCCTTCCTTACCATGGAAGTGCTCTACCCCTGAGCTACATTGGCAAAAACAGTTCAAATGGTAAAAAAGAGCGGGAGACGAGACTCGAACCCGCGACCCTCAGCTTGGAAGGCTGATGCTCTACCAACTGAGCTACTCCCGCTTATTAATATCTTTCAAGTAATTACCGGTGGGGGTGATAGGATTCGAACCTATTCAGACGTAGTCACCAGATTTACAGTCTGGCCCGGCTCTCCAACTCCGGCGCACCCCCAATAATTAAAAAGAGCCGATGGAGGGACTTGAACCCCCGACCAGCTGATTACAAATCAGCTGCTCTACCAACTGAGCTACATCGGCATAATAAGATTATTAACGGTAATTAAATTTTATTTCTTCCAAAGAACTGCGCTCCCTTTTCAAAAGCGAATGCAAAGATAGAACAATAAAAAATTACAACAAGACTTTTATTAATTTTTTTTTCAAAATACTTGAACAACTAATCTAAGTACCTAATAATCAATATAGTTTGTCACAAAAAAAATGAGATATGTTTATGTAAAATAAAGACTTTTCTTTAAAAAATATAAGGAAAAGCAGCTTAAACACATGACACAAAATCATTATCTATTCCTTAAGCTATCTTTATATTTAAGAAGTTGCCTTTTCATAATGGCGACACCACCATCCACTGCAGCCTCAAATGTTTTACTACTTTCACTGATAAACAGCGTATCACCTGGTACATTTAGCCTTATTTCAACTATCTTATCTTTAACCTGTCCGCTATTCTCAAGACTCAAATTAACCTTGGCATCAATTATTTTGTCAAAGAACTGTTCTAATTTTCCTACTTTTTTCTCAATGTAATCAATCAGTTTTTGATCAGCGGTAAAGTGAATACTTTCAGTCTTAATATTCATAAATTAATATTTTAGTTAACAATTTTATCTTGGAAGGCAATTTTTATGCACTTCTTTTAATTTTCTTGTACTGTTGTGAAGGTAAACCTGGGTTGACGCTAAGTTGGAGTGACCTAAAAGATCTCTAACAGCAGATAATGGAGCTCCCCTATCAGTAAGATGAGTTGCGAAAGAGTGTCTTAAAACATGTGGGCTTTTTCTTTCAAGTGTTGTACCATTCTTTTCTAAAAACTTCCG
>SLKL01000016.1 GCA_007134625.1 Saprospiraceae bacterium | reverse complement strand
TGTCCTCATATGCCTGAACAAGACGGGGATTATTTTGCCTGCAAGGGCCGCACCAACTTCCCCAGAAATACACCAGCAAATAATTACCTTTTAAGTCCACAAGGTCGAGTTCATACCCTTTTCCGGTAAGCGTAACATCAGGCATTTCGTCACCAAAAACCAATTCGCTACGACCATACCAATACCAGACCATCACTCCAAGTAATGCCACCAAAAAGATGGTAATTACGTTATTCAAACTAAGTTTCATAAATTTACTTTTTTTCAAAAAAAACAGCCTCGGCAAGTCAACCGGGCGCAAAGATATTCATACTCACTAACACAATTCAGACTTGACTTGTTATTTTCACACATATGAAATACTTTTGTCGAAAAAAATGATTTAGACAATTAACACCTTTGGGGAAAATAGCTAAAATAATCCTTAATCTAGAAAAGTGAATGATAGTTGATTAAAGAAAATAAGGTGAAATAGAATGCGAAATGATTAAGAAATTATAGAGATTGAATCCAGTGCCTTTGTTTTGTACCCAACTAATTTAGTGAGACAGGCATTTATTAAAATATAAGAAATAACGATTTCAGAATTTTGTTTTAGATGAATTTCGTAATATTAATAAAGAAGTGCAGAAATTAATACATCAACTCTTTACCAGACTTTTGGAGGTAGGCTTTTAAAAATAAATTCTTAAATCGTATATCGGTGTTCCTTGTTCTTCAATCAAAAAAAACTACGGGATGAACTTTATGTTAAAAGTAAAAATATAACTTTGATATTGAACAATTTACCATATTAATTTAGATACTAAAAAATAGAAAATGATATCCATAGATCCAAAGGAGATAAAAACCAAAGACCTTCATCAGTTTTTGCTTGGAATAGTAGCCCCGCGTCCCATTGCTTTTGTGAGTACAGTAAACGAAGATGGTACGACAAACCTGGCACCGTATAGCTTTTTCAATGCATTTAGTTCCAACCCACCAATAGTTGTTTTTTCTTCGAACAGAAGAGTTTTGGACAATACGACCAAGGACACCTTATACAATATCGAAAAAACAGGTGAAGCTGTCATCAACGCTGTCTCCTACGATATCGTCAGGCAAATGGCGGTCACTTCCATACAATTTCCAAGTGGAGTGAGTGAGTTCGAAAAATCGGGATTAACTCCTGTGCCTTCAGACCTGGTAAAAGCACCCCGGGTTAAAGAAGCTCCTGCAGCCATGGAATGTAAACTTCAGGAAATCATCACTTTGGGAGAACACGGTGGTGCCGGACATCTCATCATTTGCGAGGTAGTAAAAATACACCTGGATGAGAAAGTGGTCGATGGCAACCGAATTAATCCGCACAAAATTGACCTAATGGGACGTATGGGTCGGGCATATTATACGCGTGCTTCGGGAGATGCTATCCACACCATAGTACAATCGGTACTGGATATCTCTATCGGTTTTGACAGCTTACCTGATCACGTGAAAAAAAGTGATATTCTGACAGGCAACGATCTGGGTTTACTCGCCAGTCTAACTTCATGGCCCGATACTGAAGAGGTAAGTAATAGCCTTACCCCAGCAGAAATTGAAAAATTCCGGGATTCGGACAACCCCTTCTGGATGGTGGGTTTGCACCACTTTGCAAAAGCAGCTATTGCGGAGGGAAAGGTCAGAAAAGCAGCAATTATATTATCTTTGGCATAATCAAAATTCTTTAACATGAACTTCATTCTATTCATTATCATCGGAGGCATAGCAGGATGGCTGGCTTCAGTTATTTACAAAGGAAAAGGTTCCGGTCTTTTTGTCAACATCCTCCTGGGTATTATAGGAGGTGTAGTTGGCGGCTGGGTAATATCTCTTTTGGGTTTTCAGGCAGGTGCAGGACTGATTCCTTCATTGATTACCGCGGCTTTTGGAGCTATTATTTTGTTGTGGCTGGCTAATCTGGTGAGCAAGTAAACAGCATGTCAAAAGACGATAACACCCATTTTAACAGGTGGAAACTCATTCTGGGTACGGAAGCGGACCCGGAAAACGATGCTCCTTTGAGTACTGAAGAGAAAAAGTTAGACAAAGCATTGTCCGGCATTTACGGTGGCAGCAACAGAAAAGGAGGCATCAGAAAGTCCTACCCCAAAGTGGCCGATTGGTTAGAGGATATTAGAAACTATTTTCCTTCCGAGGTGGTCTCCATGGTACAATTGGATGCCATTGAGCGATTGGGGTTGATAGAATTACTGGCTGAAAAAGAGGTTGCTGATAAAATTGAACCCGATATCCGACTCGTCAGTGCCATCCTCAGTTTAAAAGGCTCTCTCCCTGAAGAAGCAAAGGAAACGGCACGGATTGTCATCAGAAAGATAGTCGATAAAGTAAAACACCTGCTTCAGACGCAAACGGAAAAAGCTTACACGGGCTATCTGCTCCGGCAGTCTGTCCGTAAAACACCGTACAAAACAGAATTGGACTGGAGAAAAACCATTTTACGCAACCTCAGACACTACGATCCGGAGTCGCAAACCATTATTCCGGAGAAAATCTATTCTTTCCCGCGCAACAAAAAGCAAAACAAAAAAATCATTGTTCTCGTGGACTCCAGCGCATCCATGAGCAATTCTCTGGTCTATGCGAGTATTTACGGCTGTGTACTTGCGTCCCTTCCTTCGCTGTCCACCCACTTGATTATGTTTGATTCGGAAGTAGCGGACGTATCGGAATATCTCGATGACCCCACCGATCTGCTTTTTGGAAAGGAACTCGGGGGTGGAACTAATATTTCAAAAGCCCTGCAATACGCTAATGGCTTAATTGACCATCCCGATCGCACCATCCTTTTCATCATCAGCGATCTGGAGGAGGGCTACTATCCTCAGCGCGTTATCCCTGCATTCAGCACCCTTCACAACAAAGGTGTCAAATGCATTTGTCTGACCACTCTCAGCGACGAAGGCAATCCCGAATACGACAAACAAATGGCTGCTTCCCTTGTAGCTTTGGGCATTCCCGTTTTTGGATGCACCCCGGATAAATTTCCCGCTCTGATGATACAGGCACTTTCTAATGAGGAGGCGAAGGTGAGGAGGGGGTTTTATGGGGGGTGAGTTGAGTTGTTATGTCATTAGAAACTTTCGGCTTTATTTTACGAAGGAGAATTTAAGTGAATTAAATTAGGTGTTTTTATCTGTGTGAATCTGAGGACTTGTCTCCCACTTATTGGGGAATCTGTGGTTTAAATTCACACCACGCCTAAACTCTATACTCCTGTATACTTTTTTCACCACAGATTTGCACAGATTAGCACAGATTTTATTTGTACTAAATTGATGATGTTGTCGTGTATTTAATCACATTACCACCCTGTTGATGCCATTTTTCTTTTTTTTTGATTTCAAGTAATAATGATTCTCGCAAAAATACGAGTTTTTAATCTGTGGGAATCTGAGGAATCTGTGGTTTAAATTCACACGGCGCCTAAACTCTATACTCTTGTATACTTTTTTCACCTCACTTGTTCCCCCTCCAATGAAATTGGGGGTAGGCTCTAGTTACTGAAGATTTGCACATGTTAGCACAGATTTTATTTGAGCAGAATTAAGTAAATTCAGACTTCAATGAAAGAAACTATATGTTTTTTAATTACAATACTGAAATAACCACATACCCTTTGCCACGTCCGGATGGCAAACTTAACTTTGCCCTGCCTTTGGCTTGATAAACTTTCTTAGAGGCTTCGCCTTGCCTACCGATAGGTAAACTATGAAATAAAGGTTCTTTTAACTCCCAATTTTTTGTAATGTACTCAAAACTGTAAATATTTATAAACAATTTGCAATGCTTTTGGATGAAAAACATTAAATTTGTTAAATAAAATCTCCATCCATGAAAAAAATTAACTTCATTGTGTTGTTACTAGCAATATTCCAATATACCACAGCTCAAGAAGCTGAAATGAGCGATAAGTTTATTCTGGGAGGTTCTGTAAATTTTTCTACAACAAATAATTCTAGTCCGGCTGGGTTAGGACTTGTATTAACTCCCACCAACGAATCAAAATCTACATTTTTTGGTTTCGCTCCTTATATTGGAAAGGAAATTAATCCAAGGTTAATTTTAGGCTTAGGTGTTGATATTGGGGTAGGTAGAAGCACATCCGAAATTTCTTCTTTTTTTCCATCACCGGGTTCCGGAGAACTTAAACGCAATTCGTATCAAATAGGATTTGGAGTATTTTCAAGACACATAGTAAACCCGGACAATCAACTTTCTTTTTATCTTCAGCCTAATATTAATTATTTTATATCGAACGAGAAAGAATTCCAAAATTCCAATCGAGCTGGAGAGGTACAAACCAATTTTCTGCAATTAGGAGCCGGATTAGGCTTAATGTACAACATTTCTGATCAGCTGAGAGCAACATTGAGATCAGGGGGATTAAGTTATGTTAATGGCAATTGGGAAGATAAAAAAAGTGATGCAGCTAATGATTTTAGCTCCTTTGGATTCAATTTAAATTTGTCTAATATCTTTTTCGGACTGGAAATTAGATTGTAAATAAAGTTTGAGACTAAAGAAATCTGAGCGGTAGATTACCAAATTCGCGATTCATGGATATTCCTTAAAGAAGTTTCAGCGAAATGGTGGACTCTAATTGTAAAACGTACCCCACATATTTAAAGAATCCCTACGGATTTGCTTACAGCAATCACGGATAACAGTACCTACTGTAAATACACTAATTGGGAAGTTCATACCAAAAGTGATAGAAAATATAAAACTACCCTTCTCCTTCAAGCTCCAGGAAAGTTCTGAATGCTACGAAGCGGTCTTTGTATTTTTCGGAATGTTCCTGTTGGAGTTTGGGAGCAAAGTTTTCGAGATAATTCTCCAGGCTTTCCATACTTGGGCAAAAATATTGAATGGCATAGGTAGTCCCTTGGGGCTCATCGTGCATTAGTCTGCAAAAATGATAGCGCGAAAAAAAGCCGGTGTTCATCACATCGGGTATATGGACTTTGAGCATCCAACTTTTCCATTCCTCGTGAACTGAGTCTTCAATATTTACGGTAACATTGTATATAATCACGTCGATAATTTTTATGGTTGGCTGCCGTCTCTTATGGCACGGTATCTTGTCCTCGCATCTGCTGAGAATCTACTATCTCTGTAATCTAAAAAGATAGTCTCAAAATAATCAGAGGCTTTGGTCGGGTTTTGCAAATCATCTTGCCACATTACCCCTAAACGATAAAGGGCGTGGTCGGCGCGAATACCATCACCATGTTTATCTACTACCTTGGTGTAATAGCGGTGAGCCTGATCAAAATCTCCCATCTCCCTGTATGTTTGACCTTTTAAATAAAAAACATGCGCCTCTAAAGTGTGCCCGGGGTAGTCTTCGACTAAATCCCTCAGTATTTCAAAAGCTTCTTCATATCGGTTTTGGAAAATAAGCAATTCACTTGTAGCAAATCGCATAAGTGGTTGTTCCGTCGTATCTAATCCCATATGGTCCATAATAAAAACAGAGAGATCAATGGCGTCATTGGCAATCAATCTTGAAGTAGCTGCTTTCAGGATACTAAACTGTGATTGCGCCCATTGGAAATCACCCATAAAATAAGACAATCTGGCATTGCGAAAACGAGCTTCTTCACCTAGCATTTCTTCAGGAAAGTCTTTGTCCACCTGAGAATACAGCAAAGTGGCCTCCCATCTTTCACCTTTAATAAGGTAGTAGTCTCCTAAATCCAGTTTTACCTGCGCCTCCAGAAACCTGTTTAAGCCGGGCATGTTAAGCAATTCATCCAAAGTTTGAATAGCCCTGTCAATATCGTTGAGATAAAGCGCATAAAATCGCCCCAATTCAGATATAATAGGTGCCGTTCTCGTATTGCGTCCAAATTCTTCCAAAAAAGACAAAAACTCATTTTCCAGCTCCAAAAGCATTTCAGTAGATGCATCAGGGCTGCGCTGAATTTTCATTCGCATGGCATTCAATGCATGTTGCTTGGATGAGATATAGTAAGGAGAATCAAGCCCTTTATTGGAAGTTATGTAGTTAAAAGCTTCTATTGCAGTGGCGAGGTCTCCTTCGTTTTTGGCAGTCTGTGCAAGTTCGAATACTCTTTTGCCATCCTCATTGAGTCGTCGGTCAAGGGCACGATATTGTACTAATGCAGATCTAAAATCCGATCTATTTATATAAATCCAAGCCAACAACTCAGGAAACGATTCATTATCGGGTGCATCCTGTATTTTGCCGTAGAGTTGCAATTCTAACTCCTCGTAATCCTCTTCAGAGAAAAACCGTTGAAAAATAGTTTGCAGATTATTTAAACGCTGTGGACTATTTTCCAGGTTGACTAGATAGTAATAAACCATCTTCTCCCGATTTCCGGTCCTACGGTATAAATCTGCTAAATTATGAGCAAACATATTTTCATCCCCAAGTAGTTCAACCCCCTTTTCATAGGTCTTTAAAGCCATTTCAAAATTACCCATATTGGTAAAACTAACAGCCTGTCTGACTACAGTATTCCGATTGGCAGGAAGTCGTCGAAGTGCTTGTTCATACTGCCGGTTCGCCCGATCGTAATTGCCCTGTGCCTCATATATCCTACCCAATACAAGCAGCTGATGGGTTTCATCGGGAAATTTTCTCAAGCGATCGGCTATAGCATCCTGTGCCCTGTCATATCTCTCTAAATGTAAATAGCACTCCATCAAGCGGTCGAAATAATGTGTAGAGCGTTCATTTTGACGCAGCAATGCTTCATACATAGATGCTGCTTTGTCGTACTCACGGTTGCTAAAATACTGATTTGCAAGCTGTGCCGACTGACCAATCAAAGCAGTAGAAAAAAACAGAAATATCAAGGGCAATATAAAACGCATATTCTTCTTTGTTGTAATTGCAAAAATAACGACTTCCTTCGAAAAAAGTTGCTTAAGTTGGCTTGTAGCTATTAGCTTATTGTTATTAACAGCTTAATATCACAGTAAATAATATTTGAATCGCGTAACCAAGCCAGAAGCAAGCAGCCAGAAGCAAGCAGCCAGAAGCCAGTAGCCAATAGCCAGAAGCCAGTAGCTAACTATAATGCTTTTTCTAATTCCGCAATTAAATCATCTATATCTTCTATGCCGGTAGAAATCCTGATAAGTGAGTCTTCAATTCCCGTGGACTCGCGGATCTGTTTATCCACATTGATGTGGGAGGAGGTCGCAGGGTGAAGCAGCAGTGTATCGGTATCGCCCAAGGTTGGTGCTTTGGAATATTCCAGTGCATTGCAAAAACGGACTGTTCC
>SLKL01000053.1 GCA_007134625.1 Saprospiraceae bacterium | reverse complement strand
TTATTGTTTTCCACCTTCGTTTCCATTATCCAATGGCAAATCTAATCAATAATCATAAGAAATGCTAAAACAAACACTGTAGATAATACAAAATAATTACAATCAAAAGATAAAGATATAATAGATGAGCCCACTCACTCCCCACTATTCAATAATATCTCAGCCAGTTCCTCCCCCAGATGCTTCTTCATCAAGGACTTATACCGGTCGCTGTTTATTAAGCCGCCATCTGTATGAAACCACTCATTGATGTCATCTATCCATTTGGATTCGAGCGGCAGAATATAGCCAAACTGCTCTTCACTTTCATCGGCAACGGGATGATGCTGCATATCCAGTCCTCTCATCATTCCACGCTGAAAATTATACAAATCAATAAATGCAAAATACTCATCTGCTGCAGCTACCCTTTCCATAATTTCATCGTTAGTATGTGCCATTTCAATATCAGCCTCAGGCATGTAATTTTCCACGAGTTGTCTCAATCTCTGCTCATGCAAAGTTCCCTCAAAAGCAAGTGCTTTCCTCCCTTCAAAAACTTGGGCTAAATCTTCAAGACTCTCCAAAGCCGGTGCATCTGCATGGGATATTAGAGCCGCGACATTATTCATATAAGGAGGACTAAAATTGAGCTCTTTTTTCCTTTCTTCAGTTATGGTGACATTTCCCATTCCAATCTTATTCCCCTCTCCTTCTTTTATCCTGTTGTAAAAAGTTCTCCAATCGGTCTCTTCCTCAAAAATCAGGTCTATTGAACGCTCATGTTTCGCTTCTACGAATTGATGAAAATCCCGGATCAGCTCAACAGTAAATCCGGTAGGTTCACCATCAGGTGTACTTTCAGCAAATCCCTGAGAGGGAACGTACAGTGCCTTGATTACCAATCTTTCCTCATCAGCTTCTGTCCCGGTGCGTTCACCGCCATCAGTGCAGGCATATGCTGTAAAAATCACAATCCATGCTAAAATCCAATATACTTTTTGCATAACTTTTCTTTTTGCTCAAATATAGTAAAAGATTTAAGATGTCGATTCAAAAAGTGCTGTTGCAGCCTTTGCAAGGTGCCTTGCTTAGTGGAGTATCAAAATTAACCTAAGTTGTTTTGCTTTTTTTTACCACAGAGCTGTCAGAGAAACACAGAGATATCTTAGCAAAAATGCAATAAAACCCATCTCCCTAAATCCTCTGCGCCCTTTGTGCCCTCTGTGGTTCTGGCTTTTTCTTACCACACTTGTTCCCAATTAATTGGTGAAGAGCTGCCAGAGACACAACTTATCAAGCCAAAGGCATGACAGAGAATTTAGTAAAAATCACAATTTAACACATGAAAAAAAACAAGCTCTACAATTTCTCCGTCATGCCTCTGGATTGACAAACTCAATCCCTGCTCCCACGTATGAGACGAATACAATTCAAAAGACCTTGATAGCACCATCTTTCATATAACCATTATTTTACAATTCAGGAATCATCTTTTTTATGACGGTATTTTATCTGTTGAATTGAAAAAGTTTAAGGTGTAATGTGTAAAGTTTAACACACCTAATTCGTAATTCCTCATTCGTAATTCAACCACCTTTAACCTCGTAACTCTTAGCTTGTATCTGACAAAAGTTAACTTATTTGGAATACAGCTCGCTGTAAATAGACTATTTCCTACCTTTACCTAATCAAAAATAAAAAAATTGCAGCAGAACCACTCCACAGCCAGATTCAACTTCTCTTTAGAATCCCGTGAGATTCAACTGCTAATTGAGGAAATCCTCCTTCCTGAGGTCATCGAGAATCCATTTCATTTAACCGTACCGTTTTACTCAGAAACCCTTGTGGGAGAAGTAGCAGAGGTCAATGAAGTTCATGTCGAATTCACGGATCGATTCATCCATATAAGTATATCCGGTATCCGGCTCAGATTAAGAAAAACCGAATCCACTACTCCACTTCTTGAAATAATGGCTGAAGTATATTTAACCTTAGACAGCGCACAGCTTTTATCAGGAAAAATAGATAAACTTACCATCGAACTCAAACCAATAAACGAAAACCCCAAATCCATATCCTCCTTTTTCCTATCCGGGGGACTAAAGTTGATTGTGCCGTTTTTGAAGACTTTTTTGCAGAAAAAAATAGAGTCGAGAATAAAGTTATTCCCCGAAGCAATTGCGAAACAGATAAATGGTATAGAGGCTCAAATCCAACAGCAATTTGCTAAAAAGACCAAGCAAGAACAAGTGAAACTCCATCATATTGAAACCACTATTTTTCCAATAAGGGAAGGAGAAATCCCTGTTATGATTGAAATTTCTTTTGCAAAAATGGAAAGGCTTGAAAGCGAACCATTTTTCAATTTACAGGAATGTGGAACGAAAGCATCGACAGAGGATTCTCAAATCCGGCTTTGTCCCGAACATATCCCGTTTCTGATACCACAGATACAAACTCAACTTTTGGGAAAAACGCAATACATTGATACTAAATCGGCTGAACTCAAGTCAGACGGATTATATCTGCAATTTGCAGTCAGCGGATGGACTGATGCAAGCATCATTTCTCATTGGGTTATTGAAAATACCCAACTCAGCTCTCCTGCTTTGATCAGGACAAGCATCCAAAATATCAAAAACAATCCTGCCGGCTGGATGCTAAGGCTCCTTAAGGGTAAAACAGAGAAAAAAATCTCTCAACAAATCCAAGCCGCCATCGGCAAATTGATTCATTCTGAAATTCCGGGATTTAGTGTGCCGGTTGTTGTAGATCGAAATATTTATGTCAGTGTTGATTTACAGCTAACCGACTCATTTAAGATTGAAGGAGACCAGCTCACTTTGAATCTAAATTTATCCGTAGGTATCGAACATCAAACCACAGTACCACTACTGACTTCCACAACCGAAGAAAAAAGGTAATTTGGTCTGAAAAAAAATCAGCCATATTCCCCAATACCTAAAATGAAAACCGATACCCCAGATAAAACCCAAAACCTTTCTGGGGGTAAAGTGGGTTTGAGATTCCATTTCCTTCAACAAATCTTTTATTCCCATTGTTTACATCAAAAACACCCCGTTTATAATCAACCTTTATTACAAAATTACGCCAAATATACCGTACATTAAGATTGGCTCCAAGAAAAAGAAGGCTATTGTAGGTCAGTTGCCTATTCATATAAGCCCTGTTACCATTTTCTTTTTTAAAATTTGTTACATAATCAATATCTATTGCAAATCCGAAGCCCAAATTTTTAGTGAGATAATAGCTCAAGCCAATTTTCTGATTTATATTGTCGAATGATATTATGTGATATGAATTGAAGCTATAAGTATGGTCATAGTACCTTTTTCCGGTATTGTATCGAATATAAGACACACCATAAAGCAGATTGAATCTATCTATAATTTCCCTTTCTACGTCCATACCAACTGCTAAGGAAGCAACCGGTACATCTGTATAGTCATTCTGATAACTAAACCCGGAAATAGCTCGAACATAGGAATAATTCTCTTTAATGGTTATTAACTCCATGCCTACCCTTGGTGTGATATGAGTTTGGCTAAAACCTTTTTCACAATAGAATAAAAAGGTCATAATCAAACAAAAAATTATACTTCCTGAGTAGGTTTTATTCTTCATTAAAATTTATTCATATACTTTTCCATTTCCAAAATTTATCCCTAGCAAATGAGGTTTCAAAACGAAAATCGATACCCCAGATAAATCCCAAAGCCTTTTTGGGGATAAAGTGGGTTTCGAGTTCCATTTACTACTTTTTTGTTGCCGTTGTTAAGATCGAAAACCCCCCGTTTATAATCAACCTTAATCACGATATTTCGCCAGACATAACGTACATTAAGATTTGCTCCAAGAAAGAGAAGACTAGCGTAAGGAAAAGGCATAGACCTATAAACAGTTTCAAGCTCAAAATCAGTCACATAGTCCAAATTTATCGCCAAACCTAATCCTATATCTCCAGTCAAATGATAAATTAACCCTAAATTCTGCTGAAAATTCTTAAATTTAAAATTATTGTATGGTGCTATTGTCCAAGATGAATAGTAATATCTTTTTCCAGTTTCAAAAGATTGAAAAGAAAACCCATAAAATAAATCGGTTTTTTTATTTATGGGCTTTTCTACATCAACACCAATAGCAAACCGAAAAATTGGCACTCCTAAAAATGGTTCATCATACCATAATCTAGAGTACGAATCATAATTTTCATTTAAAGTCGTTACCTCCACCCCAATTAGAGGGGTTAAATTAATTTGACTTATCGCTTTATTGCTAACAAGGTACGATAGCACAAAAAGTGGGATAAATACTCTTTTCCACATAAACTTCTATTTCATATTACGGCAAGTAATGAATACACGAATTTGCAATCAGATTAATTGTTATTGGCTGTGATATAAACTATTGGGGATTCAAATTTTACCCATGTTGCAAACTACAAGGTTTTAGAAAACCTAACTCGGCTTTTGGACGAGACTCTGCCCCCATGGCATAGCTTACTTTCTTTTTTGGCATCGCCCCAAAAAAGAAACAATTCCCAACGAGTTGGGAACTAGGACTACTCGCTTTTTTTTGATCCATTTAGCAAAGCTGCAGCCGGACCCACTTAAACTCGCTTTACCAATTCTTTTGCTGTCTCATGTCCGATGGGGCGAGTACCGTATAGTTTTAGAAGAATAGGATTATTTTTCGTTGAACTGTGAATTGATAAGAATTGCTAAAACTCAAACAGGTAAGTGGCTCTTTTCGGCTGCAACTTTTCCCCAACGCGTTGGGGATCAAAAAAATCAAGAAGGTCCAATTTCTCTTACACAGGGAGAGTTATTACTTTTGGGGAAACCTATTAAGTTTACCCTAAAACTTTAATTCCTGTTTTTATAAATACAACATAACTGGACTCCCAAAACTCAAAAGCAAGTGACCTTAATTCAGATGTTGGTTTTTACTACTCAGAAACTATAAGGAATTATAAAAAATAAAGGTTTTAAGCCCGGGATGATGTGATTCAATATATATTCCTTGGAAATCAAAGTACCAATCGGTCTGAAAAACTTTAAGCCACAAAAATTTATATCATAGCCTTGTTATTTTGAAAAATTTAAGAATTGTAGAAGATAACTATTGATAGGATTTTCGATTGCTGCTATTTTGGCTGAAGACCTCATTATAAGTGGAGTAGAGTTTGCCGAATTTTTAATTTTTCTTTTTTGGCATTGCCCTCTTGTCTTAGGCCGAGACAGGCTAAAAAAGAAACAAAAAAGGTCTAGGACTACTCGCTTTTTTTGATCCATTTAGCAAAGCCATAGCCGGACCCACTTAAACTCGCTTTAGCCATTCTTTTGCTAATTCGTGTCCGATGGGGCGAGTGCCAAATTTTTTTAAAACTCTAAGAATTTTTCTTTGAACTTTAAATTTGAAAGAATTGCTAAAACTCAAACAGGTAAGTGGCTCTTTTCTCCCCAACTCGTTGGGGATCAAAAAAATCAAGAAGGTCCGTTAGAAAATTGACAACAAATATCTCATTTTTAGATTAAAAACAAACCGGATAAAGGCAATATAGCACAATAGGAGTGACCCACTCAGCATAGTGCTCAAACTCTTAAATCTAAATTTATCCGTAAGTTTGAGTTATCAAACCATTGTATCGTAGAACTGTTTAGCGAAAATGGTCCGCGAAAAAGAAAAAAACTGATGAATAAAGGAGCTGTTGCAGCCGGACATCATTTGACAAAAGAGGTTGCTCTCGAGGTATTGAGGGCAGGAGGCAATGCTGTGGATGCACTGATAGCTTCCTATGTGGCTTCATTTATAACAGAGCCGTGTATGGGGTCGCCGGGAGGAGGAGCATTTGCACTCGTTAGTCCACCGAGCCAGGAGCCCGTTTTGTTTGACTTTTTTTGTCAGACGCCCCTTCAAAAGCGACCGGCAGATGAGTATCACTTTATCCCGCATATTGTCAAATTCGGAGCTGAAGAGGAAGTATTTTATTTCGGACGAGGTTCCACGGCAGTACCAGGAGCCATAGCCGGGATTTTTGCACTTCATCAGCACAGTGGAAGCATGCCCATAAAGGTGCTTTTTCAACCGGGTCTAAAACTCATGAAGGAAGGAGTGGCACTAACAGATTTTCAGCGGTATGACCTCGATCTGTTGGGCGATATCATATGCCATGATCAGATTGGCAAGGATATTTTTCACGATAAAAATGGGGCATTTAAAAACGTTGGTGACAAGATTTTTATGCCGCTATTAGCCGACTATCTGGAAGTATTGAGCATTGAAGGCGGAAGGGAGTTTTACGAAGGTTATATAGCTCATGAGCAGGACAGGATTTTTCGAGAGGAGGGTGGCAGTCTGTCTTATGAGGATTTCAAAAACTACAAAGCTTTACTCAGACCTCCGCTCTCGGTACCCCTTGGCGCAAGAAGGCTTTATTGTAATCCCTTGCCTGCAATGGGTGGGGCTGTAATGGCTGCGGCATTGGATAAAATCTGGTCATCGACCGAGAAAATAGAGCCGGGGACTTCTGATTACTACCATCTCTTTGCAGAGGCGTTTGCCTTAGCGAGAGACTTGCAGCTGAATCCACAAAAGTTAACGGCATGGACCAATCATCAGATGAGTAAAAAATGGGGAAGCACAAGCCATATTTCCATCATAGATAAAAATGGAATGGCGACAGCACTCACCACTACCATAGGTGAAGGAAATGGCTACTACGACCCCAAAAGCCAGATCATTATGAACAATATGCTGGGAGAAAGCGCGCTGCTACCCGGAGGGTATCATTCATGGCACCCCAATGTCAGGCTTTCTTCCATGATGAATCCCACTATTGTAAGAGGTATGAATGGCGATGCGGTCTCTATGGGAAGCGGTGGCGCAGGACGTATTCCCTATGTGCTCGCACAGGTCTGCTGGAATTACCTGACCTCAAGCATGTCTCTTAGAGAAGCTGTTAATTATCCGCGCATACATTTTGACGGAAAGTTTTTTCAGGTGGAAAAAACATCCGGACAACTGTCCGAAAAACTACTCGGCATACCCACCAAACTGTGGAATGAATTCAGCCTTTATTACGGCGGCGTACATGCCGTTTCCCGAAATGCCAATGGAGATACTGAAGCCATAGGGGACTTTCGACGAGAAGGTGCTTGGGGATTTGAATAGAAAAGATAAAAAAATCGATATTCATTAATAAACATAGGAATTGAACCCACTCCCCAATACGTTAGCACTGATTTACGAACACCGATTAATCTTGTCTCGTCTTCTTTTATAAAAAATGACGATACTAGACG
>SLKL01000192.1 GCA_007134625.1 Saprospiraceae bacterium | reverse complement strand
GGACTACTCGCTTTTTTTGATCCATTTAGCAAAGCTGTAGCCGGACCCACTTAAACTCGCTTTATCAATTCTTTTGCTGACTCATGTCCGATGGGGCGAGTACCGTATAGTTTGAAGAATAACATATTTTTACGTTGAACTGTAAGTTGATAAGAATTGCTAAAACTCAGACAGGTAAGCGGCTCTTATCGTCTACAACTTTGAATAGCTTGTCCCGCCCTAAAGGCGGGAGATCCTCAAAAAAATCAAGAAGGTCCAATTTCACTTATATGGGGATAGTTATTGTTTATTTATGGAAAAACCTATTAGGTTTACCCTAAAACTTTATTTTCTGTTTTTTTAAATACCATCTAATTGGACAACTAAAACTCGAAAGTAAATGAACTTGATTCAGATATTGGTTTTTATTAGCCCATAAACTATAAGGAATTTATGAATAGATAGGCTTTTTGCAAGAGGTAATGGGCTTCAATCTATCTTCTTTCGACCTCAAAGAGTCAATCGGTCTGGTAAATTTAAAGCCACAAAAGTTTATATCATAACCTTTATAATAATACATTTTCAATTACTAATTGAAGGTCAGGGGGATGAGTGACTTTATACTGTCAAATCAAACTTTAAGCAGCAGGATTGATCAAATTGGTATTGCTAAGAGAATCCTGAACGAACTTCTTATCCACCCGGAATTCGTCAATTGACTTGTTATTGGGTAATTCGAACATTGCATCTGTAAGGAGTGCTTCACAAATGGATCTCAACCCTCTTGCACCCAATTTGTAATCGATTGCGAGTTTAGCAATGTAATCCAACGCGCCATCCGTAAAATGAAGCTTTATACCTTCCATTTCAAACAGTTTGGCATACTGTCTTATGATGGCATTCTTAGGCTCTGTTAAAATCCGCTTAAGCGTTGTAGCATCTAAGGCCTCCAGAAAAGTTAATACTGGCAGACGCCCCAAAAGTTCCGGAATCAGACCAAAGCTCTTTAGGTCCTGATGATTGATATGCTTCAACAAATTATCTCTGTCCACATTCGCACCACCCTTTTGTCCGAACCCAATCACTTGTGTATTTAGCCTTTTAGCAATAATTTTTTCTACACCATCAAATGCTCCTCCACAAATAAAAAGAATATTACTTGTATCAACTTTAATCATCTGTTGCTCCGGATGCTTTCTACCACCTTGCGGGGGTACATTTACTTCAGTCCCTTCCAGCATTTTCAACAATCCTTGCTGCACACCTTCGCCTGAAACATCACGTGTTATGGATGGATTATCACTTTTCCGCGCAATTTTATCGATTTCGTCAATATATACAATTCCCCTTTCTGCTGCTTCAACATCGTAATCTGCGGCCTGAAGCAGGCGCGTCAACATACTTTCAACATCCTCACCTACGTACCCCGCTTCCGTAAAAACAGTGGCATCAACAATGGCAAATGGCACCTCCAGAAATCTCGCAATGGTTTTTGCTAATAACGTTTTTCCCGTTCCGGTCTGCCCAACCAATACGATATTAGACTTCTCAATAACCACTTCATCCTCATCAATTTTCATTCCCAATCTCTTGAAGTGATTGTAAACCGCAACGGAAATAAATTTCTTGGCAGAGTCCTGTCCAATAACATACT
This sequence comes from Saprospiraceae bacterium, assembly GCA_007134625.1. Classification (GTDB taxonomy): domain Bacteria; phylum Bacteroidota; class Bacteroidia; order Chitinophagales; family Saprospiraceae; genus PWJY01. The sequence continues at coordinate 5,714 of SLKL01000192.1, read as the reverse complement.
CATCCAAATACTCTTTTAAAGATTTTGGAGTAAAACGAGTAAAATCAATTTCTGAGCCGGTATTTTTTGAAACGTGAAGGTTTACTTCCTGCTGAACAATATCGTAAGCTTGTTCAATACACAATTCACAAATATGACCATCTATGCCTGCAACAAGCATTAGTGTTTCAGATTTCTTCCTGCCACAAAAGGAACACTTTACCATTTGTAAATTTATTTAATAAAAGTTACCTCCCAATACTGAAGGGGTTTTGAGGTTAATTTATTTCTCCTCTTGAATTTTGCTTAAACCCGGACGTGCTAATACTTCATCAACCAATCCATAATCTCTAGCCTCCTCAGAAGTCATCCAATTGTCTCTATCACAATCCTCCAAAATTTTCTCGTACTCCTGACCTGTGTGCTTCGCCAAAATATCATAAAGAACTTTTTGCTGCTCCTTAATCAATTTGTAATATATTTCCATGTCACTAACCTGTCCCTGCATACCACCTAACGGCTGATGTATCATAACTCTACTGTGAGGTAGGCAAGTTCTTTTTCCCTCTGAACCCGCTGCAAGCAGAACTGCACCCATTGAGGCTGCCATACCTGTGCAAATAGTACCTATATCGGGGGAAACATACTGCATGGTGTCATAAATTCCTAATCCGGCAATTACAGAACCACCCGGGCTATTAATAAATACCTGAATGTCTCTCTTGGGATCGGCAGACTCCAAAAAAAGTAATTGTGCCTGCACAACATTTGCTACATAGTCATTTATAGGAACTCCGAGAAAAATGATACGATCCATCATCAGTCTGGAAAAAACATCCATACCAACGACATTCATTCTTCTTTCCTCGATTACATGAGGGGTAAAATTACTGATATTCGTTCCTGCAATCCCCATATACTGATCCAGGGAGTTGCTATTCATTCCCAGATGGGAAACGGCGTATTTTCTGAATTCGTCTTTATTAAACATAGATCGGATTTTTATTTCTAAACAGTAAAACTAAAAAAAAGATGTGAAATTGAGCTACACTCTATTCTTCTTCTTCACTATTGGGATCCGACTTTGGAAACTCCTCCTCAATCAATTGGTCAAAATCTGCCTTTTTCAGTTTCACTTCCTCTTTGTCAACCGCTTCATGTACTACAGCAGCAAGCTTATTGATGAAAATATTCTCCGTCGCATTATCTACGGCTGCTTTATCTTCCATCATTCGCTCTACCATGCTCATGATTAATTGTTGGTCCTGAACTCCTCGCATCCAGTTAATTACCTGATTGGCAAGGAAAGATTTGACCTCCTCTTCTGTTACCTGTATTCCTTTTTGCTTGGCAAGAGTTGTTGAAAAAACAGACCAAAGAACAGACTTCTTGATATCATCTGTCAATTCCTTTTCTTTATCCCCTGATAGCACAAACTCGCGGATAAATTTCTCAGGCATATCCAGTTCATTTTGCTCCGTCACCCGCTCTCGCAGTTTCTTCAACATGATTGACCTTGAAATACCTATGTACTCGGACGCAATCATCTCAGCCAACTTTTCTCTGAATTCAGCTTCATCTTTAATTAAATCACCGCCTCCACTTACTTTTTTCAAAAAGTCCTCATTAATTTCTGCTTCTTGAAAAACAGAAATGGTATCCAGATTCCATTCTATTTGGAGATCGCCTAAAAGTTTTGATAGTTCATCTTCACTGCCCTCCTCTGAAATTTCATTCGCTTCAATGTATTGGTTTACAATATGCTTGTGCGAATCTTCTTGAATAAAATCTCCCATAGTTCCGTTAAACTGATCACCGGGCTTAGCACCCTCCACTTTCTTTGCAAAATCCTCAGTCAGTTCAGTCCAAAGAAAACCAATAGAGAAGTCGGTTTTATTTACTCCTTCTCCTTCGGGTATATTCAATTCAAAGGTTAATCTGGGTTGCTTATCGGCTTCTACCACTTCTGCATCCGATAACTCTCCATGAGCTTTTTTAAATTCTTTTACCCGCTCATCTACCTCTTCCTCTGTAACATCTAGTTGGTAGTCTTTGTAAGTATTTTCTACACCCCAACCTTTCATTTCATCCAGATTTGGTGGTAGACACAGATCAAAAAGGAATAGAAAATCCTCTTTTTTAGATGGATTGAAATCATATGAAGCCTGATCCTCAGATGGGAGTGGGTCAAAGAGGTAATCAACTCCTTCCTTCTCAATGTGCTGACTGAGAATTTCGTTAATCTTTTTAAAGATAAGATTATAAAGTATGTTTTGTCCCTGAGTGCGTAAAACAAAGCCTTTTGGTACTTTACCTTTTCTAAATCCTTTGTAATTTGATTCTTGAGCAGCTTTATTTAGTTCCCTTTTGAAGTCGGCATCATAGTCTGAATGGTTGATCTGCACCCTGATCCGCTCTGTTCCGGGCTCGATCCTTTCTGTGGTTATTTCCATAAAAAATTGAAAGTTTAATGTTTGAGGCACAAGAATTTATGCCTCAGAGAGAAAAGTGCGGGTGGAGGGAATCGAACCCCCACGCCTCGCGGCACTAGATCCTAAGTCTAGCGCGTCTACCAGTTCCGCCACACCCGCATTAACATGATTTCAAATGAAAGGCAATTCAACCTTTCTCTTAAAGAGCCGCAAAGATAATACAGTCGAAGTTTTCAGACAAATAGTTAACAATATTTTTTTCTAATCTTTTTTTGGATAAAAGTTGGTCTTATTTTTGTTGTAGAAACGTATGGTATTTTTATAAAGCAACAATGAAAGTTAAAACACCCATATCAGAGCAAGAAAAAACCGATATCACCCGGGCATATAGAAGAATGCTCCGGGCGATCAAATCGGATATGGATGCGGAAGATCGCCTGAATATTCGAAAAGCCTTCGAAATGGCGGTTGATGCCCACTCAAGTCAAAGGAGGAAATCGGGGGAACCTTATGTATTGCACCCAATTGAAGTAGCGAGAATTTGCGCTAAAGAAATAGGTTTGGGACCTACTGCAATTATTTGCGCGCTATTGCATGATGTAGTTGAAGACACACCGATTACCATAGAAGAAATCGAAGAAGAATTCGGAACAAAAATAGCAAAAATAGTTGATGGGCTGACCAAATTAGATGGAACCTACAGCTACAACAGCCCTCAGGCCGAGAATTTCAAAAAGGTAGTTTCAACTCTTATTGAAGATGTGCGGGTCGTACTCATAAAAATGGCCGACAGAATGCACAATATGCGTACATTAGGAGCCATGCCGAGAGCAAAGCAGTTAAAAATAGCTGCAGAAACAAACTATATCTATTCGCCCCTCGCTCACAGGTTGGGACTTTATAATTTTAGAACGGAGTTCAATGACAGATGTCTACAAATTACCAATCCTGAAGAATATCAGGAAATTGAAGATAAGTTAGCGCAGTCAAAAAATGAAAGAAGCCGATATATTACCGAGTTTATTCGGCCAATAAAAGAGAAATTAAATGAACTTGATGTGCCTTACCGGGTAACGGGAAGGCCTAAATCCATCGCTTCTATCCTCAACAAAATAAAAACCAAAAATGTAACTTTTGAGGAGATATATGACCTCTTTGCAATCAGGATAATCGTGGATGTGCCGCCTGACAAAGAAAAAAACATTTGCTGGCAGATTTATTCGATAGTTACTGAGATTCATCCACCCATCCCTGAAAGACTAAAAGATTGGATAACTACTCCGAAATCCAACGGTTACGAATCTTTGCATACCACGGTTATAGGACCAAAGGGAAGATATGTTGAAGTTCAAATCAGAACTGAACGCATGGATGAGATTGCTGAAAAGGGTTTTGCGGCACATTGGAAATACAAAGGTGTAAAAGACCAAAAGGACTTTTATGAAATCTGGCTCAATAGCGTAAGAGATATACTGGAAGACGATCAGCACGATGACCCTGTTGAATTCCTGACTGATTTTAAGACCAATTTATTTAAAGAGGAAGTCTATGTTTATACCCCTGCCGGTGAAATGAAAATTTTACCAAAAGGAGCTACTGCTTTAGATTTTGCATTCAGCATTCATACAGAAGTGGGTTACCGGGCAACTGCAATAAAGGTAAACAACAAACTGGTCCCCATGGGTTATCAGCTCAATAACGGAGATCAGATACATGTTACCACCTCCAAAAACCAAAAGCCCACCGACGATTGGCTGAAAATGGTTATAACGGGTAAGGCAAAATCAAAAATCAGATCTTCGCTTAAGGAAGAGAAACGAAAAAAAGGAGAGTTTGGGAAAGAGGCGTTGCAAAGGAAATTGAAAAACTTAAAAGTTGATTTTGAATCCGGTGTTGAGACTTTGGTTAAAGACTACCAATATCAAAACTACCCTGAGCTCTACTACGATATATCCACGGGTAATTTCGACCTTTCAGAACTGAAAAAGTACGATATTGAAAACCATCAGCTTGTAAGAAAACAGAAGCCGAAGCCTGCTAAAAAGGAAGAGGAAAATGGTAAGTACCAGGGAGGCGTCCCCATCTCTGACCTTAAGGAAAATAAAAGTAAGATATTGGTCAATGGGGAACCTGCTGATCTTTATGAATACTCTTTGGCGACTTGTTGCAACCCGGTGCCCGGAGATTCGATTTTCGCTTTTTTTACAGCCGGATCGGGACTAAAAATTCACCGAACAAATTGCCCAAATGGTACCCACCTGATGGCCAATTATGGCTATCGAATTATGAAAGCCGATTGGGTGGATCAAATCAATAGTTCATTCCTGGTAGAACTGAAAGTTACCGGAGTTGATGATGGACCGGGGGTTATTCAAAGACTGACAGACACGGTTTCCAATAAACTGAATATCAACATCAGGTCCTTTAATATCGAGGGTGAAGGAGGGTATTTTGAAGGAAAAATGAGTCTGTTGGTAGCCAATAAGAATCAAGCCAATATTGCCATTAAAACTTTGAAGAACCTCAATGGGATTTCAAACGTTGTAAGGGTGAATTGACATTAAATTAATTAATCTGCAACTTAGCAGACTTACAGTATTTTGTGTAAAAAAATTGCGGATGAGCTCATCAGTTGAAGAAAGTCAGGAAAAATCAGTCTTTTCAACAGTAAAAGATATTTTTACTGTATTTCTGGAAGAAAATCAATATCGAAAAACCCCTGAGCGTTTTGCTATTCTCAGGGAAATTTACAACCGTAACGATCATTTTGACGCGGAAGCACTTTATGTGCATATGAAAAACCAAAATTACAGAGTAAGCAGAGCAACTGTTTACAACACATTAGAACTTTTGGTTGACTGCGATCTGGTAAAAAAGCTTCAATTTGGAAAAAACCTCACTCAATACGAGAAATCTTACGCTTACAAACAACACGATCATTTGATCTGCGAAGAATGCAACAAAGTAATTGAATTCTGCGACCCCCGGATTCAACAAATAAAAGATATCGTTTCCGAAGTATTTGATTTTGAGGTCACCCACCACTCACTTAATCTATATGGTAGTTGTAAAGGGTGTGAGAATAAGGAGTAGGTGATTTTTCAATAAAGTACACACTTGGAAATATACTTTGAGTTTGTTTTTTTAGCTTATCTCTCAGGATGACCACTAATTAGATAGCAATCATTCGAATTGTTGGAAACTGATTCAAATTCTTTATTTTTATTAATGCTTTTGTGGTTAAATCCTTTTTTTTCATTATGGAATTTAACTTAAGTTCCTATAAACAGCAATGTAGATGCT
>SLKL01000194.1 GCA_007134625.1 Saprospiraceae bacterium | reverse complement strand
CCACGCACCAAATTATGGGATGTAATGGTTGATCCTGCAAGGAAAATCCGAGTGGGCAACAAATTGTATTTTAAAGATGAAAAGGGAAAAGATGCCCTTGTTGCTGAAGTCATAGACAACACCACAAGCAGAGGGAGGACTATTCGCTTCTTTTACGAGGGGGATAATGAAGAATTTCACAATGAATTATTTAGATTGGGAAAAACTCCCCTTCCAAAATACATCAAAAGAGACTTACAACCTATCGACAGGGAACGCTACCAAACTATTTTTGCAAAGGAAATTGGTGCTGTAGCTGCCCCGACTGCAGGTTTGCATTTTAGCAGAGAAATGCTAAAACGAGCTGAATTAAAAGGAATTGACTTTGGAGAATTGACGCTTCATGTAGGTTTAGGGACTTTCAGAAATATTGAGGTGGAGGATTTGTCCAAACACAAAATGGATGCTGAATATTACCAAATTCCTGAGGATACTGTGACCAAAGTCAACCGAGCTACTGAAGCCGGAGGAAAAAATCTGGTGGTAGGTACCACCTGCATGCGTGCTTTAGAATCGGCAGTTTCCGCTACCGGCAAATTAAAAGCCAGCTCTGGATGGACCAATGTATTTATTTTTCCTCCCTATGATTTTTTCATCGGCAATAGCATGGTCACCAACTTCCACCTTCCAAAATCAAGCCTTTACATTATGGTTTCGGCTTTTGCAGGAAAGGAATTAATCAGTGATGCCTATCAGGAGGCGATTAAAGAAAAGTACAGATTTTACAGTTATGGCGATGCCATGTTGATTTTATAAAAAAATTGATTCTAATCGGGAACTTTCGACCATTCCTTATGATTTGTTAAGTGTTTATAGCTCAACTTATTTTTTGAAGTAGTATTTGAATAATTCAATCTGTCTTCTTACTTTTGAGCGCTGAAATAACATATTCTTAATTTTAATATTTAATAGTCGCAATATGTACTGGACATTAGAATTGGCTCACCACCTCGAAGAGGCTCCCTGGCCTGCAACAAGAGATGAACTTATTGATTATGCAATAAGGTCAGGTGCTCCCCTGGAAGTTATTGAAAACCTCCAACAAATGGAGGATGAAGGTGAAATATACGAAAGTATAGAAGACGTGTGGCCCGATTATCCACGAAAGGATGATTTCCTTTTCAATGAGGATGAATACTAAAAACAAGCAAGACAATAATATATCTTTAATAGTCCTATGCTACTTTGCATCAGGACTATTATTTTTGCAAAATGCCAAAAGCTCCTGAAAGAAGAATTAACATTGCCATAGATGGTTATTCCGGTTGCGGAAAAAGTACTCTGGCAAAAGAAATTGCAGATTGCCTTCACTATGTTTATCTGGACAGTGGAGCTATGTACAGGGCGGTCACCTATTACTTTCAGGAGAACAAAATTGATTACCTCAAAGAAGACCAACTCCTCAAGGCTCTGGAAAAAATAAATATCAGATTTGACAGAAAAAATGGAGAATCCCTTATTTTTCTAAATGAGGTGAATGTAAGCAAACAAATCCGAACGCTAAAAGTGAGTAATGAAGTAAGCAAAACTGCTGCACTCAGTCCCATCAGGAGGTTTTTGGTAGCCAAGCAAAAAAAACTGGCTGATAAAAAAGGAGTCATCATGGAAGGCAGGGATATAGGAACAGTAGTTTTACCCGATGCGGAATACAAGTTGTTTTTAACTGCTCAAACCGAGGTGAGAGTTGAGAGAAGATACCGTCAGTTAAAGGAAAGTGGGTCTAAAGCCTCTAGAGAAAGTATTCGAAAAAACCTTGAACACAGGGATTTTATTGATAGCTCCCGGAAAGACAGTCCGCTAAAATGCGCAGACGATGCCCTTATTCTGGATAATACAAACTTTACGAGGGAGGAGCAGCTTCAGTTTGTACTTAATGACATTGAGAAAAAATTTCCGTTTATTGAAAATTACTGCCAGTGAGTCAATTGCGCTAACTTAAAATATATACTATGAACCAACAGTGGAATCCGGCCAGTCTAATCATAAATGAAAAAAATCGTATATATCACCTTGATCTGCAGGGTGAGGATATCGGCGATATTATTTTTCTGGTGGGAGACCCTGAAAGAGTTCATCTGGTCTCCAAACATTTCGATCAAATTGAAGTAAAAAGAAGCAAAAGGGAATTCCTTACGCATACTGGAACATTGGGTTCGAAAAAAGTATCTGTAATGTCCACCGGTATCAGTACCGCTAATATTGATATAGCTCTCAATGAGCTTGATGCTGCTGCCAACATTGATTTAAAAACCCGTGAGCCTAGACCTGACTTTAGAAAACTTACTTTGATCAGGTTAGGTACTTCCGGCAGTATTCACCCTGAAATAGGTGTCAATACTATTCTTGGATCTGAATGGGCTGTTGGATTTGACGGACTTATGCTGATGTATGAACAAGCGCAAAATCAAGCTGAAGACTTTCATTCGCTGGACGCAGAACTAAAAAAGTGGCTCCACCTAAAAGGTTTATCCTACCCCGTTTATCTGGCAAAAGCATCAGAAGAGTTAATTCAGGTTTTTGAGCAAAAATACAGGATGGGAATGACCGCCACCATGCATGGATTCTATGCACCGCAAAGCAGGGAACTCAGATTAAAAAGCCGATATCCGAATATGATGAAAGTACTTTCAGAATTTGAACATAAGGGCATTCAATTCTCCAATATAGAAATGGAATCATCAGCTATTTTTGGCCTTAGTCATCTATTGGGACACAGAGCCATATCTTTTAACGCTATCATTGCCAACAGGACGACAGGCGAATTTTCTCAAAACCCCTACGATGCGGTGGAGGATATGATAGCAAAAATATTGGATGATGTCAGGGCCTGGTAATATCAGAGTCTTAGCATTCTGAAGGATTCACCTACAATAGAATATATTTGGGAAATTACTCAAGATTAAAGGAATCAATCCATCTCATGAATTTCTATCCTTTTGTCATCCAGCATTTTAACTAATAAATCCGTATCCTGTTCATTTAAGACTATGCTCCTAAAGTTTCGGTAGCTATAATCTTTAAATTCAATAATAAGATGGTTTACGCCTCCTTTCCGGTTGATTACGGCTTTCCTTATGTCTTTAAGTTTCCAGTTCTCTGAATGTGCTCGACTAAGGTAGTTCCTAACTAAAAAATAATTCCCGCTAAAGCCAAAATAAGTGGTCTGATTACCAAAGCTGATATAACTGATTAAGGTCATCATTAAAAATGCAAAAGTTAGCAAGCCAACTCCGGAGGTATAGTATTGGAAGCCGGTTAGTAACAACATAGCAAGAATGATGAATAGATATTGCATTGATTTTCCCTCAAAAAGTGATGTTTTTACCCATTTGACCTCTTTTTGATTGATTTCAGAAGGCTCCACTTTTTTTACCTCAGGAGGGTAACCACTTTTTCCTTTCATGGTATTAAACAACCACCATTTCAACTCATTCATGTTTTTATAATAAGCATCCTCCAAAATCACTTCATGACTGTCTTTAGTTTGAATAAGAATTCCCGGAGATCCCTCGAATATTCTAAAATGACCTGAACCCAGACTGTAAAAAACCTCCAATTTTTCAACAGATTCAAGAGAAAAGTTTTTCTTGCCAACAAAAAAATCCCCGGAAATCATGTCCACCTTTACGGATGGAACCTTTTTTATGGCGCGTACTAAAAAAAAAACACTGACAGCTATCAGCAATATACCACTAATCCACCCCAAATACATTTCCCCTCCCGTAAGACCATCAAAATATTCCCTAATAGTCAGAAAAAGTACCCATGCACCACTTAGACCGATAACCGGCAGAACAAAGTAAACCATTAACTGATAGCGAAAAGGGTGCCTCTCTAAAGTAAGTACGCTCATAATTTAATTTCACTTTTTCAAAAAATAAAAATCCCGGTTTAAAAATACTTTACGCTATTTCGCAGGGGTCTCCACCTTATCATCCATATACCTTTTAAAGGGAACAGACTTATCCAGCATAAGCCTGTAGGTATGATGGGTTTTTTCGTGAGTAGCGCCAAAAGCCTCATAAATAGCATGCATTTTAGGATTAAAATCCCCTACCCAGGACAAATCAACTTCCTTATAATGGGGCTTTCGGTCCATTGCTTTTTTTAATTCATAAAAAATAGCTGATTCCACACCGGAATTCTGAAAGTCAGGCACCACACCTCCTACCAACGCCCTCGTTCTCGTGATAGTTTTTGTCTTCTTATAGAAATAAAAACGCAGTTTATTCCACAGGTTAAGTTTACCATTGAGTTTTTTCAAAATCTGATTCACATCGGGAAACATAATAAAAAAGGCAATCGGGCGCTCTCGATAATAAGCAAACCATACCAATTCAGGATCAATTATTGGTTTTGCTTTTTCCATAGATTTCCTGAGTTCATCAATCGCCATGGGCGTAAAATCATCTTTCAGTTCAACCCATGCTTCATTATAAATACTAACCATGTCAAGCAAAAACTTTTCTGAGTTCTTCCATGAGAAAGGCTCAAAGCTGTACCCAGGCTTATTATTGACCCATTTGGCAATTTTCCAAAATCGCTCGGGTAAACGCTTAGTAAGGTCCAGGCTGTAGCTATATTGACGAAAATAAAGTTGAAACCCATAATTCTCAAATAGTTTCCGGTAATAGGGAAAGTGATAATTCATTCCTAAAACGGGTTGGGTAAAACCATCGACCAGCAACCCCCAGTTATTATTGTTCTCGCCAAAATTCACCGGTGCGTCAACTGCCTGAATAGAATATTCCAGCAACCAATTAACTGCAGTATCAAATAAACGGTTGGCAGCATCCTGATTATTGACGCACTCGAAATGCCCAATTCCTGCCGTTTTTAATTGTTCATTCTCTATTGCTGAAGGCTTAAAAAAAGCAGATATACGCCCACAAATCCGATTATGATCATCGTACAAAAGCCATCGGTTTGCATCTCCTCCTTTTTGTAAAAGGGGATTAGACTCCGCATCAAAGAGAGATTGAATGTCCGAATCAAGAGGACAGACCCAATTGGGATCATTCCGATAATGATACTTGGGGAAGTCAATAAATTCCCGTTCAGACTCACTATCATTTACCTCTTTGACCTTCATAAACAAAAGTTTAAAATTAATTCAAAACTTAACTCCGCATGCAGAGTAATAAAAACTTAAATCCGACTTATTCCTCTTCGTCGGATAGCATCAGACTTTTTAACATTTCATAGACCAAATGCATAGGCAGCCCCATAATATTGGAGTAACTTCCTGAAATTTCTGAAACTCTACACAGTCCCAACCACTCCTGAATTCCGTAAGCCCCTGCTTTATCCAAAGGCTGGTAATTTTTTATATAAAAATCTATTTCTTCTTCACTCAGTTCGTCCATGGTAACAAAGGCAGTTTCCGAACCCAGTGATTGATGAGTTTCGCTGAGAATACATACACCGGTAATTACCTGATGCTTTCGTCCGGAAAGTTTCTGTAAAAACAACCTGGCTTCTTTCTCATCCTTTGGCTTACCAATAACTTCTCCATCTAAAACGACTATACTATCAGCGGTAAGTATAAACTCTCCCGGTAGCATAGAAGTCTCCACTGCTTCTGCCTTAAGGCCGGCTAAATATTCCGGAATATCCTCTACCTCAATTTCCTCAGGCCATTTTTCCTCTACTAAAGGGACTATTTGTCTAAAGGCAAATCCGGCTTTGGTAAGGAGTTCGGCACGTCTTGGCGATGCACTAGCTAATAAAATAGGTGGAAATGAGAGACCGCTCATAAATAAGAGATTTTTAAAATTTGAAAGAGAATTATCAGATTGACAATCATCATAAAGTGCTATTGGAAATTAATCCATCAAAACCCCTTCTTTTGATTTGTGCGCTTTATATCTTCCTTTCCCAAATCGGGTACCATTGAACTCCTCTGTTTTTCTAAGTTCCCTCTGTTGCTCAATAGGCAATTGAATGAAATCTGAACATTTTTTTGAACAACAACTATTGTACTTCTCAGCGCAATCAGGACATTGTATAAATAGGATATGACAAGCATCATTTGCGCAGTTGATATGGGTATCGCAAGCCGTACCACATTGGTGGCAGCGCGCTATTACCTCATCACTAATTCGCTCACCCAGTCTTTCGTCAAAAACAAAATTCTTCCCGACAAACTTATTTTTCAGCCCCTTTTGTTCCACCTGACGCGCATATTCAATAATTCCACCCTCTAACTGATGCACCTTCTTAAATCCTTTGTGCTTGTAATAAGCACTTGCTTTTTCACAGCGGATACCACCGGTACAATACATGATGATATTCTTCTCTTTTTTATCTTCAAGCATATCCTCCACCAGCGGCAAGGCATCTCTGAAAGTTTCTACATCGGGACAAATAGCATTTTCAAAATGACCAACCTCACTTTCGTAATGGTTACGCATGTCAATAACAATAGTATCGGGATCTTCTGTTAACAGATTAAATTCCTCAGCTGACAGGTGTTTGCCTCTGTCAGAAGGATCGAATGTTTTGTCATCCAGACCATCTGCTACGATTTTATGTCTCACCTTTATAGTCAATTTGAAAAAGGATTTTCCATCATCTTCTATGGCTACGTTCAGGCGAATACCGTCCATTGCAGGATAGCTGTAAATCAACTCCTTCAGCTCATCAAAACGCTCCTGAGGAACTGAAATCTGGGCATTAAGGCCCTCTTCAGCAATATAAATCCTACCCAACACCTCCAATCTATCCATTTTGAGGAATAGCTCATCTCTAAACGAATGGGGATTATCGATTTTGAAATATTGATAGAAAGATAAGGTCTTCCTCGGCGTTTGGTCCACTTCTATCCGTTTTTTAAGGACCTCTCTGTTTACACGATTAATTAATCTGGTCATTTTCGCAAGCATTATTTTTTGCAAAAATAAGAAAATTTAGGGTAACAAAGTGATTTACATTTACTAAGCAACTCTATTAAAAATGAACTGTGTTCCAAATAAGAAATCTTTTAAAAGATACTATTAAAGGTACGAGATACGAATTACGAGATACGAGGTACTAATTACGAGGTACTAATTAGGAATTAGGAATTATCAATTACTTACCTTGCGATGTGGTGAGCATTTCGACATGCTCAATAACCTCCTGTTGAACCAAGCGAAGCGTTAGCGCAGTCGAAGGGCCCATTATCAATTATTAATTAAACAAACCTCTCTGTGTCCTCCGTGCACTTTGTGGTTTTAAATTTAATTAGAAATCACAAAAAATAAGGATACATCCTCCCAACATCAACCTTGTACAAAATTTTCATTTTCAATTTTTCTCGTCAGTCCATTTCATTTCCTTACGAGACAGGCAT
>SLKL01000288.1 GCA_007134625.1 Saprospiraceae bacterium | reverse complement strand
GTTGATCTTTCGGGAGATTTCCGTCTGGAAACCCCTGAAATCTACGAGAAATGGTACAATAAAAAACACACGTACACAGCGGGTTTTGAAAAGGCGGTATATGGATTACCGGAGCTTTACAGAAGTGAAATACCCTCTGCCGAAATAATAGCCAATCCGGGTTGCTACCCGACTTCGGTTATCCTCGCTCTTGCACCTTTAGTAAAAGAGGGGTGGTTGAATACGGATTTTATAGTGGCAGACAGTAAATCGGGCGTTACCGGTGCAGGAATAAAAGCAAGTGCTGTTAACCAATTTTCCGGAGTGAATGATAATTTTAAAGCTTACGGAATCAAAACCCACCGGCACTCCGCTGAAATAGGAGAGAAACTCAGCCTGGTATCCGGTAAAGATTTAAAAGTACAGTTTACACCTCACCTCATACCTGTTGACAGGGGAATTCTCTCTACTGTTTACGGAAAAGCTAAAAACCCGGACATTTCTGAGCAGTCGCTAAGGGAATTGTTTGAATCCTTTTATGAGGGTGAGCCTTTTGTAAAAATCTGTGATACAGCACCCACTTTAAAAGAAGTAAGGGGAACCAACTTTTGTAAGATATTCTGCACCTACGATCAAAATACTGGAAATATAATTGTCATCTCCGTGATTGACAATCTGGTAAAAGGTGCAGCAGGTCAGGCCATACAAAACATGAATCTTTTATTTGGGTGGGACGAAACGAGTGGACTTAATCAAATACCTCTAAATCCATAATCTGAGAAGAAAATGATAAAAAACATTACCAACGTAAGGGGCATCAAATGCTGGGGAGCGCATTCCGGAGTTAAATCTCTGAGAAGAGACCTCGCTATAATTTACTCTGAAGTGCCGGCAAGTGCAGCGGCTGTTTTTACGCAAAACAAAGTAATCGCTGAACCGATCAAGCTCTCGCAAAAGCACATGAAAGACGGACTTATTCAGGCAATAGTTATCAATGCCGGAAATGCCAATGCATGCACGGGAGAGGAGGGCTACAAGGGAGCGGAAGCCATGGCTTCAACTCTGGCAGAAGAGCTGAATATTGAGAAAGAAATGGTATTGGTAGCTTCTACAGGCTTGATTGGCAAACCTTTTCCTACAACCGACATCGTAAACGGAATCAGGGAGATCACCCCTAAGTTATCGAAAAAATCCAGTGCCGGTTCATTTACTGCCAACGCCATTTTGACTACAGATACATTTCCAAAAGAGGGATTTACTGAATTTGATCTCGAGGGCTATGAAATCAATATTGGAGGTATAGCCAAGGGCTCGGGGATGATACATCCCAATATGGCCACTATGCTGGCATTTATTGTAACTGATGTAGCTATTGAATCCAAATTGCTTCAGCAGACAGTCGGAGAATTAGTAGAAGACACCTTCAATATGATTACCGTAGATGGGGATACTTCGACTAATGATATGGTTACTGTACTGGCCAATGGTAAAGCGGGTAATGACCTCTTGAAATCCAAAAAAGATCCCGGTTATAAAACTTTTCGGGAGGAACTAAAAAATATGATGACGCACCTGAGTAAACTCATAGTTTCTGATGGTGAAGGTGCATCCAAGTTTATTCAATATGAAACCATAAATGCACCGGATAAAGAAACAGCAAAGAAAATAGTCCGTTCGGTTTCAGATTCGACTTTGGTAAAAGCTGCAATGTTTGGCAGGGATCCCAACTGGGGAAGGATACTGTGTGCAGCCGGAAATGCGGGAGTACCTTTTGATTACACCAAGGCAGACTTGTATCTGGGCGATGAAAATGAACAGGTCAAAGTCCTTGAAAAGGGAATTCCCCAAAATTATGACAAGAATTATATGAAAAAATTGCTGAGAGAGTCCCATATTTACGTCCGTTTGGATTTAAACGACGGGGATGCTAAAGCAGTTGGATGGGGCTCAGACCTCACGACCGATTACGTTATGTTCAATTCGGTTTATACTACCTGATATCTATTTTTTATAAAAATAAAAAAAACAATAATGGCAAAATGTTTTGCACTAATGGGATGGAGTCTTCCCGTGATAGAAAGTATGCAGAAAACCGGAAGACCATTTGTAGTGGTCTCCTTTCCGGACTTTGAGAATTACGCAAAAGAGCATGGAATCCCTTTCCTGCCCTATCAGCTGAATGAGTGGAGTGACACCT
The DNA here is from genome assembly GCA_007134625.1 of Saprospiraceae bacterium. Taxonomy (GTDB): domain Bacteria; phylum Bacteroidota; class Bacteroidia; order Chitinophagales; family Saprospiraceae; genus PWJY01. Next base: position 5,204 of record SLKL01000288.1, on the reverse strand, counting down.
CCAACTCACTGGATCTGGCAGAGAAATTGAAACCATTTAATGTGGATGTAGCGGTTCCTCTTTTTGAGGAAACAGTGGAATGGGCAGGAGCTTTAAATTCCATTTACAGAAATGATCCGAGAGTACTCAACAGGGCTTTTTTATTCAGAAATAAAGCTATGATGAAGAGGAGGGCACTTATAGGAGGTCTCCGGGTCGGGCTTTTTGAGGAGGTTCACAACAAAGAGGGCGTGAAGGCTTTCATGAAGCGACTCAATGAAGCCAATCTGCAGTTAGATGGAGAAGAGGACAGTTGGGTGCACATCAAACCTTTTGCCGCAGCGGGAACCGTTGGACACCGTCTGCTTAAATCTATGAAAGATATTGATGAAAAATGCGAAGACGGAGACTTTCCCTGTCTTGCTGAAAGCCATCTTTCTGGATTAGAATTCTCGTGCGAAGCTTTTATCCATAAGGGAAAAATCCGCTTTTTGAATATCACGGAATACGTTCGTTTGGGTTACTCCAATTTTATTCCCGAAGGTCATCATCTGGCTTCAAAAAGACAGTTGATACACGATCATGTGCAAAAAATGGTGGATATCTTCGGAATCGAATATGGAATGGTTCACCCGGAGTGGTTTTTAACGGAAAAGGACGAACTCAATTTCGGTGAGACGGCTTGCAGGATTCCAGGAGGGCACATACTTGAACTATGCTCCAAGTCCTACGAATTCGATGCACTGGCTGCTTTCGTCATTTGTCACGACCCCAATGCTACAGAAGAAGAACTCAATGAAATATTCCCCCCTGCGGATTTTAAACCGAAGTATTATCACGGCAATGTGATGATTTATCCACAGAAAAAGGAATTTTCTAAACTCGTTATTCCTGAGCAACTGAATAATGAACCCTATTTTGAGAACCACAATCTCGTGCCTCCCATCAGTACTCAAAAATTAAGTGGGGAACGAGGCGGTTTTGGAAATCACTTTGGGACTATCAATTTCAGGGGCGAGGATCCGGACCGAATGAGAGAATTACTTCTGGAGTACGAAAAAGTAGATTTTTACATATAAAAGCGGGGAAAAGTTGATGAATGGCATTGCGGATAAATCTGTGGAAAGTTTTGAGCGGAATCTGGAGGAGTTTCTTTCCGCTACCTCTTTAACTCGACAAGATAAAGCCTCGCGCTTACTTAGTCAAATCGATCAGTTACTCCACAACATTGAGGGCTTTCATTATCTTTATGAAAAGACTCCATTGTTAATCCAAAATGGTATTTTTGATGGTACCCCTTGGGCAGAAGCTGACAAACTTGTACCCCACCTGGTTAAGGGTACTTTACGGGCAGGTCATCCGTCATCAAGTTTTGAGGTGATCTCAGAACTGCGCCTTTTGGCTATTGCCGAAAACCGCCTGACAGACAGTGCACTGGATGCAGAGTCTGCTTCGGAATTTCTGGAAGAAGTAGTGGTCCACAACCTGGAGTTTGCGTTTAATGAACTGACCGAAGTCTCAAGGGAGACCATGTCGGAAAAAGAGGTAAAAAAAGCCCATCTCCTCATTGGTTATCTGATGGAAAGGATGCCTCTGGAAAACGTAAAAAATAAATTGGTAGAAGAGGTGGAATTGAGTTGTGCTCAGAGACCTGTACTGACAAAAAAGACAAGGGAGTTAATTGGATTCCTGCACAAAAAATTTGATGTTCCGGATCAGCTTTTCTCTGATGATCCCATTTCGCTTTACGTAAATGCTGTTTACCACCCATCAAATGGTTCTGTGGCACATACAGCAATAGATGATTATTCAAATTTTCTGGAGACAGCAGACGAGCCTGCACTCAGAAAAGAGGCGGAGGAAATGGGTTACCACATGCTAAAAACCGGTTTGGTAAGTCATCATCATGCTTTGCTTCTGGTCAAACTTGTCAGAGAATATCCCGAATTAGTACCGATTTGTCTGGCATTAAGTGAGACAGGAGTAGCAGAATGGAACACTTACCGGAAGCTTATCTCCGACATCATGCTTGAGAATGTTACTGCAGAGAATTTCCAGTGTCTCTATGGTTTTCATCGCATGCTGGAGCGATCTCTTTTTTCAAGAAGACCTATTCGAATTGGAATTGAGAATCTCAGAAAAATACAAATCAATCCTCAGGTAGAAAAGAGGATTTTGAAAATACAAGGCAATAAGATTACTGAAACCACCGCGCTGCAATATCTCATTGGTGGCATTGTCAAGGTTTTAGGTCAGCCTCTTGGAGTAAGACAAGGGAACAATCCCACATGTCAATCTGCAAGGGGAATCAGCATCTGGAGTCAGCACGCACCTACTAAACTTATTGATATCGTCATCAGAGTAGCCACCCGTAACAATCTCGAAGTACGCTTTGAAAATACTGAGATCAACTCCAATTTATTGAAAAAGGGCTTGATGGATAAGTTAGACTACAACCTGGATGTCGTTTCAGTAGTCCTGGTTCCCCATTTGGATAAAATATACAATGAGATGATGACCAAGGCAATGGGAAGAGGTGATGATCCACACAAATGGGTTAATCCCGCTATGTATGGACAGTGGATAAGGGTCGGATTTAAATCAGCATATGATTACCTGACTAACAGCATCAACAATTTCGAGCTTTTTATTCGCACTTTTTACGTGGCTTTTCACCCTCATTACAATGGCAACCGAAGGATGATATACCCCAATCCCGTAGGTATCATTATTACGAATAGTAAAGCTGAAATGGTAGGCTTTCACGCTGTCTCACTACTTAGAATTAAAGAAGACCCAAGTGGAGTGGTGAGGGCTTATTTTTTGAATCCCAACAATGAAGGTCGACAAAACTGGGGGCAGGGCATCCGCCCGACTGTTAGTAAAAATGGGGAGAGACCGGGGGAATCTTCGCTCCCTATAAATCAATTCGCATCGCGCTTATATGCTTTTCATTACAATACACAGGAAATTCCAACCCGGCTGGAAGGGGTAAAAACAGAAGACATAGAAGGTGTAATCCAACTCACCAAGGAAAGTTGGGGCAAATCATATAACTGGATTTAATAGATAACAGATGGTAAAACACTCCTCGAGAATAGAACTCAGCCAATCGGCACTGAAAAAGAACATCAATTTTATCAGAAAAAAAATCGGGGAGAAAGCAATTATCTCCAGCGTGGTTAAAGCCAATGCTTATGGTCATGGCATATACCCTTTTGTAAAAATGGCTGAAAAAGCAGGGATCAACCATTTTGCCGTTGCATCAGCATTTGAGGCAGAAAAAGTGCTGGGAGTAAAGTCAGCTTCATCATCAGTAATGATTATGGGAATTCTATATGAACAGGATTTTGAATGGGCGGTCAGTAACGAAATTGAAATATACGTTTTCAATTACGAACGTCTGGAGCAACTAAAAAAGATCGCAGTAAAACTGGATAAACAAGCCAAAGTACATCTCGAGGTCGAAACCGGTGCCAACAGAACCGGAATACCGTTTAAGGACTTCAATAAAAGTTTAACCTACTTAAAACGGAATAAAAAACACTTGGAGTTTACCGGATTGTGTACCCATTTTGGCGGTGCAGAAACCTACGGAAACAAATTTAAGATAGATAAGCAACACAAGATATTTAAGGAGCTTTGCAGTATCTGCAAAAAGAGGAAATTTTTGCCTAAATACAGACATATTGCCTCCTCAGCTGCATCTTTGATGTACAGCGATACCGTTTACGATTTGGTGAGAGTAGGAGTCACACAATACGGCTTCTGGCCAAGCCCTGATGTCTATTATCATCACCTGCAGGAAGTAGGCAAACTCGCGGACAATCCCCTGAGAAGAATCATCAGTTGGAAAACTGACATTATGGACATCAGAGATGTGGAAGAAGGGGAATTCATAGGATATGGAACAGCCTACCAAGCCACTCAATCCATGACAATTGCGGTCCTGCCACTGGGATATTCAAATGGTTATCCCCGGGCGCAATCCAATCGTGGATATGTCCTTATAAAGGGGAAAAAAGCGAGAATCACCGGCCTCATCAACATGAATCTATTCATGGTCGATATCAGCCATATACCGGATGCCAAGGTAGGCGACGAAGTAATATTGGTGGGAAGACAAAAGAACAAATCCATCAATATTTCTTCATTCACTCAGGTCACACATCTGCTCAATAATGAAATGCTCAGCAGATTGCCATCTGACATCCCAAGAAAACCAGTGCGGTGAAATATAAATCAGAATAGATTCCTTTCTGTATAAAAAGGAAACTACTCTGCCCCCCTCTTCATGAACAGAAAGGTCTAAAAAGAACTTTAAACTTGAAAATATCGTTTAAGAAGGTGCATAAAGAAAAGAAATTATGATTTCAATAGTAGGAACATACGAGAATGGCAGCCTGAAGCTTGACAAAGAGTACCCCTCAAAAAGTCCTGTAAAAGTAATAGTAACTTTTCTGGAAGATATACAAAGTAAATCTGAAAACGGATTTGCCCTGTCAGATTTTTCATTTTCCAAAAGCCGAAAGAATCTTAAAAACTTTAAAGGGTCATTTGCGAATACAGTAATTGATGAAAGACGTACAGAATTATGAAAATATTTTTAGATACGTCCTCTCTATTCAAGCTTTATCACGAAGAAGAAGGAACAAAAGAACTTGAATTGTTGTTTTCGCAATCCAAAATCACACATATTTACTTGTCAGAACTTACTAAAATTGAGTTTAGTTCAACAATTTGGAAACGTGTAAGAACAAGAGATATCTCTGATAAGCAAGCTGAAATAACTTTATCATTTTTTGAGAAAGATTTTGCAAAGTACATTTTTATAACAACTAACAGTTTGATTTTAGAACAAGCACGAAACTTACTAAGAAAGTATGGAAAAGAAGGCTTAAGAACTTTAGATAGTATTCAACTCTCAACTTGCATAGCCTTGACAAAAGAAGTAGATGTATTTTTTACTGCCGATAAGCTTCTGCAAAATTTGATAGAGAAGGAAGGTTTGCAAACAAAAATGCCAAAGTCATAACACTTAGACTTCTATATGTCAAAAAGAACACGCAAAGTTGAAACAAGCTGTAGATAATTCAGCATCTGCCTTTCATCAGATACTACCTCGCATACATAAGGAAAAAGAAATTATCATATTTAACCTACCTATGCCCCCAATCAAACTGATCAAGACCTTTAACGGCCTCCGTCAGCAGACTGATACTGTT
>SLKL01000444.1 GCA_007134625.1 Saprospiraceae bacterium | reverse complement strand
TGATCAAAGTGAAACTGCCATTCCCACCGTTACTACAGGAATACAGGAAGATGGCTGTCTCCCGGAAGCCATGATGCAACGATTGGTTATCGAGGAGGCAATTACAGGACCCTTGAAGCGCTCCCTGAGCCTCCCGGGAAATATTGAAGTCAATAAGGACAGAGTATTCAGGGTAATGCCTACTGCAGGAGGAATCATCACGGATGTGCACGTTCGTACCGGTGATCGGGTGAACAGAGGACAGGTTTTAGCTACAATACAAAGTCCTGATATTGCTGCATTCAAGCGGGATATTCGCGCTGCTAAAGCTGAAAAAAACATGGCTGAGCAAAATCTTGACCTCGCCCGTTCCATGTTTGAGTCCGGGGTTTATTCAAGAAGAGATTTATTACAGGCAGAAAGTGAACTGGAAAAAATCAATTCCGAAATAGATCGATTGCGGGAAGAACAAAAAGTACTTGGAATTGAAGAAGGTCAAACTGCTTACACCATACGGGCACCACAATCGGGATTTATAGTAGAACGCAACATCAATCCCGGGACAGCTTTGAAAAGTGGCGATGGACACGCCTTTAAAATATCTGATTTAAGGGATGTCTGGGTAATTGCTAATGTTTCCGAAACCGACATTGGAAATATCAGGGTTGGAGATACAGTCAGTATTCAGACCCTGGCTTTTCAGGACAGAATTTTTGAAGGGAGGATTGTTAGAATGTCCAACACAATAGACCCTAACAGGAGGACGATGGAAGCCGTCATTGAATTGCCTAATCCCGACTTTTTACTTAAGCCGGGGATGTTTGCCAACATCGACCTGAATGCAAGTGAAAACGAAATTTACAACAGCATTCCGAGCAGAGCCTTGATTTTTGACAACAACGAGTATTTCGTAGTGGTCATTGAGGATGCCTGCAATGTCGAAATCCGAAAGGTAGAAATCAAGCGCAGAAATGGTGAGCGAACTTACCTGACCTCAGGAGTAGAAGCAGGAGAAAGCGTCATCTCAAACAGACACATATTGGTTTATAACCAACTTTTAGCAAGTCAATAATTTTTAGAAAAAAAGCAGAGAACCGGCATGAATTGGATTGACAATATGATCGAGTCATCGGTAAAAGAAAGGGGTTTTGTTATTATCGCTTCTATTGTTTTACTGATTGTAGGTATATGGGCTTTTACGGAACTCAATATTGAGGCTTATCCCGACCCCACTCCCCCACTCGTAGAGGTAATCGCTCAAAAACCGGGCTGGTCAGCTGAAGAAATTGAAAGGCAAATCACAGTACCTCTGGAGACTGAATTAAATGGTATTCCCGGTTTGGATGTCATTCGTTCTATCTCCCTTTTTGGACTGTCCAATGTAAAAGTCTATTTCGATTGGGGAACGGAATATGAAAAAGCAAGGCAGGAAGTAATTAACAGGTTGCAAATGGTGGACCTGCCTGAAGGTGTTACACCGGAACTCAGCCCCTGGTCAGCACTGGGGGAGATTTACCGATACCAATTGGTGGGCGAGGGTTACACCACCATGGAGCTCAAAGAAGCTCAGGACTGGATATTAGAGAGACAATTTCGACAAGTTCCTGGGATTATTGATGTGGTTGGATTTGGTGGTCCTACAAAAGAGTATCATGTAGAAATTGATCCACAGAAATTAATAGCATTTAATGTATCGATATCGGATGTTATGGATGCCATCGAGCAAAGTAACTCTAATGTGGGCGGAAACTACCTCAACATAGGTGAACAGAGTTATAATGTAAGAGGAGTTGGACTATTTCGCGGAATAGACGATATAGCCAATGTAATGGTCGCCGAGAGGGATGGATTGCCCATTTATGTACATCAACTCGGAGAGGTAAAAATTGGTCAGATGGTCCCTCTGGGAAAAGTGGGGAGAGATTATGACTCTGATGTGGTTACCGGTATTGTGAATATGTATCGCGGACAGCAAACCTTGCCCACTCTGGAAAGAGTGCAGGCAAAAGTAGATGAAATCAACGCCGGCGGAATACTTCCCGACGGCATGAAAATCGTCCCCTACTACGACCGTACAAGCCTGGTAAATGTGACCACAAGCACCGTGCAGCACGTACTCCTCGCGGGTATGATACTTGTGGGATTCATTATGATTGCATTCCTTGGAAACCTGAAAGCTGCATTAATAGTGACTATCTCCATACCCTTATCCCTTTTGGGTACCTTTCTCATTATGGTATTGAGGGGAGATTCAGCCAACCTGATCTCAATGGGAGCACTTGACTTTGGTATCATAGTGGATGCCTCGGTTATCATGGTAGAAAATATTTTCAGACGACTCTCGACCAAAGAAAATCAAAGTCCTGAAGAAACCCGAAAATCCATAGTCACCGCAGGTAAAGAAGTGGCAGGACCCATATTTTTCTCTATGGCAATAATCATCGTAGCCTTTTTGCCGCTATTCACTATGCAGGGAGTAGAAGGTAGAATCTTTGGACCACTTGCTATTACCTATGGAATTGCTCTGGGTATTGCCTTGTTCCTCTCGCTGACTTATGCGCCGGCACTAATGGCCTATTTTTTCAAAGGAAAAACAACGCATAAGGATACCTTCCTGGTTAGGTGGTTAAACAAAGGATTTTCACCTGTAATAAAAGCTTGTGTCAGGAGTCCAAAAATTACGTTGGGTATCAGCACACTGGCATTTATTGCTACACTCGCCACAGTTCCTTTTATCGGCGGTGAATTCATGCCAAAACTGGAAGAGGGTAACCTTTGGATAAGGGGTACAATGCCCAATAGTATCTCATTTGACAAAGCTGCAGAACTGGCAGATGAAATGAGAATCCTGATCATTGAAAATCATCCGGAAGTCACAACGGCTGTAAGTCAACTGGGACAGGACGATGAGGGAACAGAAGCCATTAGTTGGTTCAACGTGGACATATATGTTGACCTGATACCTATGGATGAGTGGAGACCCGGTCTGGATAAAGATGGGCTGATCAGTGAGATCGAAGCTACACTTTCTCAAATATCCGGGGTATCCTTTAGCTTTTCTCAAAACATACAGGACAATGTGGAAGAGGCGATGGCAGGAGTGCGGGGTGAAAATGTGGTAAAAGTGTTTGGAGAAGACCTGGAAACGCTTGAAGAAATCGCCTTTCAGATACAGGATGTAATGGAGGAGGTAGAGGGTATCTCTGACTTAGCGGTATATACTAAATTGGGACAACCCAATCTCTTGGTAGAAATTGACAGAAAAAGAGCTGCGAGATACGGTGTACTTACCAAGGATGTCAACAAAATAGTATCGGCTGCTGTGGGTGGTGAAGCGGTCACTCAAAGATTGGATGGTGAACGCCGCTTCGATGTGGTAGTGAGAACACTACCCGAGTTCAGAAGCACAGAAGAAGCTATAGGAAACATCCCTGTGGCTACAGGTACCGGCTATATTCCCTTAAAAGAAGTGGCCAATGTATTTACCCAATCCGGTGCATCTTTCATCTACCGGGAAGCCAACTCGCGTTATATCCCGATAGCATTTAGTGTGAGGGGTCGAGACCTGCAAACCACCATAGCCGATGCCGAATCGCAAATCGCTGAAAATGTGAATTTCCCGGCAGGATACCGACTGGAGTGGGCAGGAGAATTCCAGCAATTGCAGGCCGCATTGGAAAGACTAATGATAGTTGTTCCTTTAACCCTTTTGATCATCTTTTTCCTCCTTTATTTGAATTTCAAGAGTCTGACAGATTCCGTTCTCGTCATGGCTTCCGTGCCGTTTTCATTAATTGGTGGAGTCCTCGCACTCATTATCACCGGTACTGATCTCAGTATTTCAGCAACGGTTGGATTTATTTGTGTGCTCGGTGTGGTGGTCCTCAACGGGGTGGTACTTGTAGGCTTTATCAACAATTTACGGCGCAGCGGCAAATCCCTGCTCGAAGCGGTAATGGAGGGCACTCAACTTCGTCTTCGCGCAGTTTTAATGGTGTCTATGGCGGCAGGTATAGGTCTGCTTCCGGCGGCAGTAGCAACCGGCATAGGCTCTGAAACTCAGCAACCACTTGCACAGGTAGTTGTGGGAAGTATGATCACAGCACCATTGGCTACGCTATTGGTCCTTCCGGTAATGTACCTGCTTGTTTATAGTTGGAAGAAGAGGAGTTTTTAATTGGTTTCTGGCGGCTGGTTTCTGGTTTCTGGCGGCTAGCTGCTGGTCTCTGGCTATTGGTTTCTGGCGGCTGGTTTCTGGCTACTGGTCTGGTCTCTGGCTACTGGCTTTTGGCTGGTTTGTAAAGTGGTTAATACTTCTTGAATGTATCTATAAGTTTATGATTTACAAAAGAATCCCTTAATATGGAAAAATACAGTTAGAGGAAAAAATTACTATGTGCTTTCTATGCATAAGTCTTTAGTTCAGGTTCCCACTCAATATCCTAAATTTTAGTTCCTGAAGAAGAAGATCATACTTAAGTTAGTAAGGAGTTTGACAATTAACCAATCTGAAACTTACAGTACTTTTCCAATCCCGATTTGTTATGGAAATTTGAGCGCAAATGTAAGCAGGCTATTTACATCTCTAATTGAGCTCGTACCCTTAATCATATCAGACATTCCACGGCGCATAGTCCAGCTCAATTGATAGATATCATAATCCTCAAAACCTATTCCAAAATTTATACCCCATTCGTCTCTCTCAAAAACCAGATCAAAATCCAGCTCTTCTCCTTCCATTTTTCCACTGAAATTATACCTGTAATAGGCACCACCAATAAGAAAAAGTCTGGATTGATTGTTTTTGCCTGAGAAGTCCCATTGTAAATTTAGGGGAGCTGTTATTGAGTTTCTCCTGAACTTACCCTCATCCCATCTGCCGGAATTACGGTCATACAAAACCTCAGGTTGTATGGAAATGGAATTGGTAAAATGAAAATGAGTTTTGAACCCAATGGCAAAATTAAAGCGTGATTTAGACCTAAAAAACTCATCGCTGTAAATTTGATAACCACTTCCCAAATTCATGACCAGACCATAGTGAAACTTTTTTCTGGGTACGGGCATGTCAGCCTGATCAAAGGGATAATCTGCGGGATCGAATTTATCGGTAGCAACAATGGCACCCATAGAAGAAAAAGTCTTTATTAAATCAACCGTGTAATCCAAAATTTGAGCAATACCATCGTAGTTGAGTTTTTCAAAAGTGTCCTCAGTAGTATTCCCAAAATCATAATTTAAAGTATTGATCAAAACTGCAGGAAATCCATAATGCCCAAAGTACCATGTTTCTGCCCCACAAACCATTCTAGCATCATATTGATCAACCATCAGTTCATGCTGTTCAGCAAAATGTAGTCCCATTTCTTTACCCTGCTCAATTGTTTTGATCCCAAATAAGTTAATACCTGAATCAGAGCCATAATTCCCTATACCACGCAGATTAACTCCCATTTTTATCTCATAGTCCAGTAAATGAGCATTTTCAAAAAAATGAATAATTCCACGATTCGATTGATAATTTCCATCTGTAAAAAGAAAAATCAATGTTCTTTCAGTTAGATTTTCTTCCTTTGTAAAATACTTTGCCAATTCAAGCATCCCTGCAACTGCTGAAGCATGGTAATTTGCGCCATTGTAAACCAGCTTTAACCCCTGAATAATTTCAAAACCTCTGTGATCATAACTTGTATTTATGACAATCGCTTCACTTTTCAGTTTTGAATTTGTTCCGGGTATCACCCCTATGAGATTCTCCATCTCTACCCAAAGATTAGTTGTTGTTCTATACCCAAATGATTGTCTGAAAGTCTTGTCTTTGTAAGGAATCAGACCAGCTTCAGACATCTCATTTTTAATATACTGTCTGGCTTTTTCTATCCCCTTTGTATTGGGAGCCCTGCCGTCCATGTCATCTGCCGAAAGTATCTTAACATGCTCCTTTAGTTTTTCAGGGCTGAAGTTATTTTGCGCCTCTAGACCGTAGATTAAACTTAAATATAGTGTGCATATACCAAATAACAAGTAGATCATTTTTTTCATGGTACTTAATTTAAATTAGTGAGATTTTGCCCGTAAAAATCATAAGAATAACATCGATATTGATAATAATTCATAGAGAGAAAATAATCACAGGTAGTTTCCAGATTGAAAGAATATTACAGTTATTGTTTCAAAAAGCCACAACACCATGAAAACCATCTATTATTGCAAATGGCCAGAAGCTTACTAAACAAGTGTCGATTTGCTCCTTCATGACGGATTGTGTTCAAAAAAATATGTGGCATTAGACTTTAGAGTTTACAGCCGTAAGATACGAAAAAATTAAATACACAGATAAAGATTATTGGTGATTTTTAGCGACCTGCATATTACCATTAATCTAATTTCAAAGATGGTGACCATGCACGTCCCGGTGTTTATACTCGCAACGCCTGGAATTTAAATTTCCGTGATGATGCTGATTTGGTTGAATGAAGGCAAAAATGTATTTGGTGACTTATGCCTTTAGGGGAATAGGAGGATGCGGACAAATAATTTTTATGAAGTTGAGGATGATTCAGGAATTGAGAACAGCAATATAAGTTTTAAATTTTACTTCCATCACTCAATATATGGTAAAAAATTTGGTAAAACTGAATTTATTCTTATCTTTGAGTGTCATAAAAATTTACCGTGACTAATAAGTCTGTTTGCAGCAATGTGCAGTCTTAAAAAATACCAACCAAATCGGTAGTTTGCATTCATTTCGTATAAACACTTTTAAACATAAAACACATCACATGAAAAATTCAATTTTTATTTTTTTAAGTCTTTTTCTTTCAACTCAGCTTGTGACAGCTCAGAACTATGAAAGCATCTTTGGCGATCAATCCACACAATGGAATATTACTTTCGGTAACTTGTGGGGAATCGCTACAGCCAAACACAATATCGTTGGAGATACTATAATCAACGGTAAGCACTACAAAGTAGTCGATGGATATGACAATACGGACAACATCATGGGATTTTTAAGGGAGGATTCTACTCATTCAAGGGCTTGGTATTTGGGGTTGAATGACATGGACGAGCATTTGATTATGGATTTGAATTTAAATATTGGAGACTCTATGTTCATCAATGGCATCGGGAATATTAGTCCCCAATACTATTATGTAGATTCTGTTTATACTCACAATGGTAGAAAACACATCAGATTTGATCTTGAGATTGACTTCATTGATAAAGAAAAGTTTACAGTAATTGAAGGAGTTACGAGTAACATGGGTTTCAGATATCAGGATATGGAATACATCAATGCATTTCCTACCATACTTTTATGTGCATTTAAAGATGACATTCAGATTTATGGCATAGGAGATTGTATTATCTCATCAGTTACCGAAAAATCCGAAATCGG
>SLKL01000358.1 GCA_007134625.1 Saprospiraceae bacterium | reverse complement strand
GAAGATTACTGGGCGGTATTTTTCTATATGCAGGAAAATATCAAGAAGGAATTTGATAAAGCCGGAATTGGAATACCATTCCCACAAATGGATGTACATGTTCATAACACACAGTAATCTGATTACTGAATAAACTAAAAGAGCAGGTAAAGAAACATTTATCTGCTCTTTTTCTTTTTCGAAATCCGTGTTTAAATTCAACCTATTTCATTTTTTTGATATTGTTATAAGAGACAATTTGAAAATTAATTTCGCTTCGATTTGTCATAAATTTCTCAGTAAATTATAAGTTTTTTACTTTCTTTGTGCCATGTTGACCATTATCATCATAGGATTTATTTTGGCGTTTCTGGCTCCTTTTATTCATCGAATAGCAAAGGGATACAGTGGTTTGATTTTTGCGCTATATCCCGCAGCTACTTTCCTATGGTTGATTAAACAATACAATACTGTTATTGAGCAGGGTACACAAGTCATTCCTATGGAATGGGTGCCTTCTCTTGGAATAGGTATAGATTTCAGATTGGATGGATTGAGTCTGCTATTTGGCTTTTTGATAAGTGGTATAGGTACTATAGTTCTGGCTTATGCCGGAACATATATGAAGGGCGTACCCAACACCGATCGCTTTTTTGTGGCTCTTATCGCTTTTATGGCTTCCATGTTGGGGCTTGTTTTTTCGGATAACATTATCAGCCTTTTTGTATTCTGGGAGTTGACAAGTTTCACTTCTTATTTTCTTATTGGATTTAAACACGAATATGAGTCCACGAGAAAATCTGCTCTTCAGGCTTTGCTAATTACCGCAGGTGGTGGTCTGGCACTCCTTGCCGGATTAATTCTACTGGGAATAGGAGCAGGAAGTCTCAGCTTGTCTGAGATACTTCAAAGTGGTGATATACTGGCTCAGAGTTCCTTCTTCAATGCTGCCATGTTGTTGATAATTCTGGGATGTTTTACAAAATCCGCACAGTTTCCCTTTCATTTTTGGTTGCCCTCTGCTATGGCTGCTCCTACTCCGGTGAGTGCCTATCTGCATTCTGCAACTATGGTAAAAGCGGGAATATTTTTATTGGCTAGACTGAGTCCGGTCTTTAATGGTGCCGACGGATGGCATGCTACTTTGCTTTTGTTTGGTGCGACTACCATGCTGATAGGTGCGATAATTGCAGTATTGCAAACTGACCTCAAAAAAATTCTGGCCTATACTACCGTCAGTGCCCTCGGTCTGTTGACCATGCTCCTGGGAATAGGAACCGAAATTGCCATAAAAGCAACAGTAATTTTTATTCTGGCGCATGCTCTTTACAAAGGTGCTCTCTTTTTAATAGCAGGGATAGTTGATCATGAAACAGGATCGAGGGATATCCGTAAATTGGGTAATCTTTTCAGATCAATGCCTTTCACTGCTGTGGCAGGTGTACTCGCGGGGCTTTCCATGGCAGGAATACCGCCCCTCTTCGGTTTTATTAGTAAGGAATATACTTATGAGTCCACATTGGGTATGGTTCTCAATTCGCCGCTGACCACCTCAGCCTTTTTTATCACCGGAGTATTCTTTACGGCAGCAGCCGGAATGCTGGTCTATATGGTGTTTTTTGGAAAAAGTAACCGATTAAATATTAGTCCCAAAGAAACCCCTTTTATCATGTGGATTGGGCCATTGGTTATGGGTTTGTTGTCGCTTTCTCTGGGTTTTGGTAGTGGCCTTATTTCTCCTTTGTTGGAACAAGCATCATTTGCTATCAGGCCGGAAAATACTGCCTTAAAAATTAGCCTTTGGCATGGAATCAACACCGAACTCATACTAAGTACTTTCACCGTATTATTGGGTGTGGCTGCATTCCTTTTTGTTTACTTCAATCCCAGATTGATGTCGCAAATTGAGATTTCAGAAAAGATAAAACCATCTTACGCCTATGATCAAATTATGGGTGGAGTGGTAGATATGAGCAAAATAGTGACAAGAAAGGTCCAAAATGGATACATAAGAGTCTATGTTTCCGTGATGGTAGCTACATTTTGTGTGCTGGCACTCATCGTATTGCAGAATTTCTCAATACCGACAATCGGGGTTAGCTGGAGTGATTTTAGGGTATATGATATTGTCATAGGTGCAATTATGCTTGTAGCCTGTTTTTATACAGTAGTTGCTCAATCCCGATTATTAGCTATTGCCATGTTGGGGGTAGTGGGGTATGGTGTGGCATTTGTATTTATAATATTTGGAGCTCCTGATTTGGCAATGACTCAGATTTTGATTGAGACACTCACTGTGGTACTGTTTGTCTTGGTGCTGTGGAAGCTTCCAAAATATCTGATTTTTGCAGAAGGCTTTATCAAGTTCAGGTACTTCCTGGTGTCGGCGCTTTTCGGTTTGATTATGACCTGGATAGTGATGATCGTTACGCAATATCCACTGGATTCTCACCTCAAAGCTTTTTTTGCTGAAAATAGTTACCCAAGAGGTATGGGTAGGAATGTAGTGAATGTCATTTTGGTGGACTTCAGGTCATTGGATACTTTGGGAGAATTGGTTGTATTGGGAATAGCAGCTATTGGAATATATGGTTTGATGAAGTTTAATTCAGATAAAAAAGATTTTAACCCATGAATTCAACGATACTATCGACAGGGATCAGGATATTAATTCCCTTGTTTCTTGTCTTTTCACTTTTTCTGCTTTTCAGGGGACATAATGCCCCCGGAGGTGGTTTCGTGGCAGGTCTTGTTGCTTCTACGGGGTTTGCACTTTATGCCATAAATTACGGGGCTAAGCGTGCACAAGAGAGATTTAAGTTATATCCAAATAAACTGATAGCATGGGGATTGCTTCTTGCAGTAATAAGTGGGTTAATTCCCTTATTCGCAGGAGTTACTTTTATGGAGGGTTTGTGGCTTGAAGAAATTGAGATACCGATATTAGGTAAACCGGGTACACCCATACTTTTTGATATTGGTGTTTATTTGCTGGTTGCAGGGACTATTTTAGAGATTATTTTTTCACTTTGGGAGGAATAAGATGGAAGATGTATTGCCATTTTTGATTGGAGGATTATATGGAGGCGGTATCTATTTGATACTGCACAGAAGCTTCGTGAAGTTGATCATAGGCTTGATTATTCTGGGCTATGCTTCTAACCTCATGCTCTTTACCATAAGTAGAATAACCCGTGGAGCACCACCACTTATTCCGGAAGGTGCAACACAATTAACGGAACCTTTTGCGGATCCTTTGCCACAGGCATTAGTGCTTACGGCTATCGTGATTGGTTTCGGTATTCAGGCTTTTGCTATTGTATTGATAAAAGTGGGTTATCTGACCGGTGATACAGATGATCTTGATAAATTAAATACCACAGACAGACTTGATTGATATATAGATGGAAAATGAATTGCTGATAGTATTGTTGATACCACTCCTTGCAGGAATATTCAATATTTTCCTGTGGAGGAATATACCGGGGCAGAAGGTAGTATTCTTTTTGAGTACTATCGTGATGGTATTGGCTGCAGCTAACCTTCTTTATTCTGTTACTATCAATGAGGTGATTACTTTGCAATCTGCAGGTTGGGAGGCACCTTTTGGTATATCCCTTGTGGCGGACTACCTGAGTGCGCTCATGGTTTTTCTTACAGCTTTAATGGGCTTGATTATTGGAGTGTTTTCCTTGTTTGATGTGGATAAAAAACGAATGCAGTTCGGATTTTTTCCTTTGTTCAGCTTTTTATTATTCAGTGTCAGTGGTGCATTTTTATCCGGTGATATCTTCAACCTGTATGTTTGGTTTGAAATCATGCTGATCAGTTCATTTGTCTTAATGGCTTTGGGCAATACCAAACCACAACTCGAAGGCGCTATCAAGTACGTCACCATGAACATTATTGCATCGGTATTTTTCCTTGCAGGGATAGGAGTAACCTACGGGATTACAGGTACATTAAATATGGCCGAACTTTCGGTTTTAATGAATAGTGTTGACGATCCCAATCTGATACTCCTGGCAATGATTTTCTTTTTTATAGCCTTTGGCGTGAAGTCTGCAGTTTTTCCATTATTTTCCTGGTTGCCGGCCTCTTATCATACGCCACCTGTAGCTATAACTGCTATTTTCTCTGCTCTGTTGACAAAGGTCGGAGTATATGCTTTCATCCGCTTCTTTACACTCATTTTTAATCAGGAAAGTCAGTTTACAGATTATCTTTTGATAACTACTGCAGCGACCACAATGTTTATTGGTGTACTGGGAGCTGCGGCACAGATGGAATTCAGAAAGATTTTGAGCGTTCACATAATCAGTCAGATAGGATATCTGATAATGGGTATTGCTATTGGAACTAAAATGGCACTAACGGGTGTAGTTTATTTTATTGTTCACATTATTTTCGTAAAATCCAATCTGTTTTTAATCAGTGGGGTAGTCAACAGGTTGAAGGGCAGTTTTGAATTGAAAAAACTTGGTGGGGTTTATGGGAAGTATCCCTTTTTGGGTATTTTGTTTGTAATTTCCGCTTTTTCACTGGCAGGATTTCCTCCACTAAGTGGGTTTTGGGCAAAATTTGCGCTCGTATTGGCTGGTTTAGAAGCTAAGGAGTATTTGCTTGTATTTTTTGCTTTGATTACAGGTTTTCTCACCCTTTATTCCATGACAAAAATCTGGAATGAAGTTTTCTGGAAAAAAGATCCGAAAGAAGAGGAAACTGATGAGATAAATGAGGAAGAACCGGTAAACATAAAGTTGAAAATGATACCGGTAGCCTTTGTAACTATAATAATTTTGGCGTTAGGTGTTTTTGCGGAGCCGGTTTTTAGTTTTGCTGAAATGACAGCAGAACAATTACTGAATCCACATATTTACATAGATGCAGTTTTAGGACTTGATCAATGATATTGTTTATACCACATACCATTATTTCTGCCATTTTGGTAGTAATTGCATTTCAGCTTCTCGGTTGGGATACAACAGCTTCACGATTGTTTCTCGGGGGTATCATTATATTTACTCTGCTGTGGCCTTTATTTTATTTGATCAATAAAAGCTACTTCAGAAAATTGCCAAAACTAATGAATCTCATTGTGTTCTTTTTTAAAGAACTGATCGTTGCTAATCTTTATGTGGCTTATGACGTACTTACACCAACGACTATGATGAGGCCTTGCATTATTGCTTTACCCTTGAGTGCAGAAACTGATTACGAGATTACTATCTTAGCCAATATGATTTCACTGACACCTGGTACATTGAGCCTGGATTTGTCTGAAGATAAAAAAATACTTTTTGTTCACGCGATCCAATTCAATGAAGTGGATACTGAAAAGCTTAAAAGTGACCTGAAGAATGGATTTGAAAAAAAATTACTTGAAATAACACGATGAGTTGGTTTTATATTGTAATGTTGATTTCCCTCATTGTTCTCAGTATTTCCGGAATACTAGTCTTTGTGAGAATTATTATAGGTCCGTCGCTACCGGACAGGGTAATTGCCTTTGACCTGATAGGGACTATTACCATTGGAATGATAGCCATTTACTCATTAACAACCGGAGTAGAATCTTATCTGGATGCAGCTATCATCCTATCGTTAATTTTGTTTTTGGGAGCAGTAGCCTTTGCCTATTATATGAGAAAAAGCCATAAATCGAAATGACAGAAATAGTAAGCGCCATATTAATCGTAATAGGAGTTCTCTTTGTCCTGATTTCCGCTATAGGCGTGATCAGGCTCCCGGATTTTTATATCAGGGTTTCTGCGATTACTAAAGCAGCTACAGTCGGAGTAGCAAGTATTATGATTGGAGTAGCTATCTATTACAATGAGGTTGGAGTAGCCACCAAGGCATCTGTTATTGTCCTTTTCCTACTCATTACCTCACCCATAGCTGCCCATATTATCGGCAGGGCTGCCTATGAAGACGGTGTGCCACTCTGGAAAAAAACCACGGTCAACGAATACCGCGATTACGTTGAAAAGTTAAAAGATCAGGAAGAAAAGGAACAGGAAGAGGAATAGATTGTTATAAAGATAAATATTCAAGTCCTGGTGATATGGATTTACCAAAAATAATAGAGCAAAAATTTGATCAATTGATTGATATATGCAATCAATTCGGAGTGGAGCGGATGTATGCTTTTGGTTCTGTGATAACGAAACGGTTTGATCCCGAAAAAAGTGATTTGGACTTTATTGTTGAAATGGAGAAAATGCCGCCAATTATGCGTGGAGAAAAATTAATCGGTCTTTGGGAGGCTCTTGAGGATTTATTTGAGAAAAAAGTTGACTTAATTACCGACCAACCAATTCAAAATCCATTTTTAAAAGCAAGCATAAACAAGACTAAGAGATTGATTTATGACCGAAAAAGCGAAGAAGTATTTAGCTGATATTTTATACGCCATTGAATTAGTTGAGGATTTTTCTGCGGAAACCACAGACTTTTTTGAATACCAAAAGGACTTTAAAACAAAAAGTGCTGTGGAAAGGCAACTTAGTATAATTGGAGAAGCGGTAAATCAATTCAGGAAGGTGGAAGAGAGGATAATTTTAAGTCATACACGCCAAATTGTGGATTTTAGAAATCGCCTGATTCATTCTTATGACAATCTTGATGATTCCATAGTTTGGGTAATATTAAAAAAGCATATTCCTGTTCTTAAAAAAGAAGTTGAAAAGGAATTAAATAAACAATGAAAATCAGGGCCTAACAAAGACTAAAATTATTTTCTTAGTTGAGGGGCTTTTTAATTGACCACTCCCTTCTATTCAACATAAAATTTTCCTGGCTTGGCGGACCTCATCATAAAAAATAAAAAAGGACTTTACGTACCACAGGCAAATGTGTACATAGACCCGTGGAGGCCGGTTGACAAAGCGCTTATTTCTCATATTCATGCCGATCATTGCAGGCATGGAAATAAACAATACATTTGCCCGGATTCTTCCAAGCTTATTTTGAAACGGAGATTGAGCATTGAAACCGTCAGTTCTTTTCCTTATGGGCAGAAGTTTTCAGTAAACGGGGTTCAGTTTTCATTTCATCCTGCCGGGCACATTCCCGGTTCGGCTCAAATCAAAGTGGAGTACAAAGGTGAAGTATGGGTGTATTCCGGAGATTACAAGACTGAAGACGATGGTCTTTCTCATGCCTTTGAGCCGGTAAAATGCAATACTTTCATAACCGAATGCACTTTTGGACTTCCGGTTTACAGGTGGGTGCCACAGCAAAAAATTATTGATGATATACAAAAGTGGTGGAATGCCAATGCTTCCCTAAACCGACCCTCATTAATTCTTGCGTATTCTCTTGGGAAGGCTCAGCGATTGATTTCGGCATTGGGCGAAAGTGGACCAGGTCCCGTTTATTGCCATTCCGCTACACAGCAGATGAACAGTGCGGTGCGAAAATCGGGATTCGATCTACCCAAAACAAAAATTTTAACCG